>JAZNZC010000086.1:0-17574 GCA_045594745.1 Eubacteriales bacterium | reverse complement strand
AGACCAAACCTATTGGGCTTTCTACATCAACGGTGAATATGCAATGAGTGGCGTAGATAGCACTCCTGTTGAAGAAGGCGCAACTTATTCTTTCAAGATTGCAAAATAATGAAAGTTACTATTCGCGAAATTGCCGTTTTTGCTATGCTTTCGGCTGTAATGTTTGTCTCAAAGGTAGTTATGGAAGGCATCCCAAACATCCATTTGTTGAGTACGTTCATAGTCGCTTTTACGCTGACGTATCGAGCAAAAGCCTTGTTTCCAATCTACGGCTACGTTCTTGTAAACGGCCTTTGGGAAGGCTTTAACCCCTTTGGGTGGTTACCCGAGTTGTATCTTTGGTTCATCCTCTGGGGAGCTGTAATGCTTTTACCTAAGAAAATGCCAAAGGTGATCGCCCCCGTCGTTTATATGCTTATATCGGGTTTACACGGGCTGTTCTTCGGCACCTTTTATGCGCCCGTGTATGCGTTATTTACAGGAATGGGCTGGGACCGCGTTTGGCTTTGGATTTTGGCAGGACTGCCGTTTGATCTTATTCACGGAATTGGTAATTTTGCACTGGGTACACTGATCGTGCCTATGGTAACGCTCCTTCGTAGACTGAACAGAAAAATATAATTTTTTTGCAGTGTCACATCTTGTGGCACTGCTTTTTTATAAAATTATCGGTTTTTGCTTGCAATCTCTGCCAAAGCGTGGTATAATAGGTGCAATAAGATTTGCTTTTTTGAAAGAAGGAAAGATCATGAAGGATATTTCGAGAAATTTGACAATGCTCTGCGACTTCTATGAACTCACAATGAGCAACGGCTATTTTGAATGTGGAATGAAGGACAAGATCGTCTACTTTGATATGTTCTACCGCGATAATCCCGACAATGGCGGCTATGCTATCGTTGCAGGGCTTGAACAAGTAGTGGAGTATATCAATCAATTACATTTTGACGAGGACGATATTGATTATCTGCGTAGCAAAAACTGCTTTAGTGAGGCATTTTTGGAGTTTTTAAGAACCTTCAAATTCGAGGGTGATATTTGGGCGGTTCCCGAAGGAACGGTCGTTTTTCCGGGAGAGCCTCTTCTGATCGTTCGCGGCAAAGCGATCGAAGCACAGTTCATCGAGACATATCTTTTGATGATGGTGAACCACCAATCTCTGATTGCGACCAAAGCATCAAGACTTGCGCGTGCCGCAAAGGGAAGAGCTATCAGCGAGTTCGGTTCCCGCCGCGCCCAAGGTGCCGACGCTGCCATTCTCGGTGCTCGTGCCGCTTATATCGGCGGTTGTGGAGCTACCGCCTGCACCATTACAGACGAGGTCTACGGCGTTTCCGCAACGGGCACGATGGCACACTCTTGGGTGCAAATGTTCGATACCGAATACGAGGCTTTCAAGACCTACTGCCAAATCTATCCCAATAGCTGCACACTCCTTGTTGACACTTACAGCGTGCTTGATTCCGGTGTTCCGAACGCCATCAAAGTTTTTGATGAAATTCTAAAGCCAAAGGGCATTACCAAGTGCGCTATCCGCATTGACTCGGGAGACATTACGTATCTTTCTAAAAAGGTTCGCAAGATGCTGGATGATGCCGGCTGGACAGAGTGTAAAATCGTGGTTTCCAACTCTCTTGACGAATATCTTATCCGCGAGCTTATTCGTCAGGGCGCTTGTGTAGATGCTTTCGGTGTTGGCGAGCGTCTTATCACCGCAAAGAGCGATCCCGTTTTTGGCGGTGTTTACAAGGTTTGCGCGGTTGAGGATGATATGGGGAATGTAATACCCAAAATCAAAATCAGCGAAAATGTTGGCAAGATCACCACACCGCATTTCAAAAAGATCTATCGTTTGCGCGACAAGGAAACAGGCAAGGCCGAGGCAGACTTGATTTGTGTTTGGGATGAAAGCATTGACGACAGCAAGCCTCTCGAAATTTTTGATCCGCAACACACTTGGAAGCGCAAGAAAATGGAAAACTTTACCGCAACCGAGCTGCTTGTTCCCGTATTTGAGAAGGGAAAGCAGGTGTACGAGTTACCCACACTGCAACAGATCCGTCAGCATTGCGAAGAAGAGATTGCGGGAATGTGGGATGAGGTTCGCCGCTTCAGCAATCCGCACAATTATTACGTTGACCTTTCTCAAAAGCTGTGGGATATCAAGCACGATATGTTAAAAGCCAGAAAAAGCCACAAGGAATAAGAATTTTAACCCGAAGCGTACAGCTTTATTGTGCGTTTCGGGTTCTTTTCCGCTTTTTCGGAAAAAGCCGAAGAAAAAAGGTGCAAGTTGAAAAGTTTTTTAAGAAAAACTATTGGAATTTAGAAATATATATGTTATAATAAAAGGGAATATGGTCAAAACGGACTTTTGGAGGCGGATTATGAATTTTTGGTCAGATATCTGGACTCGTATTTGCAACTTTTTTATGCGGTATGTAGCCGAACCAATTTTGAATATGGGCGCGCGCGATATTATCGACGTGCTTCTTTTGGCGCTCGTGTTGTACGAGCTTTTCCGCTTTGCCAAAAACAGACGTGCCGGCCGCGTAATGATCGGTCTTTTGATCGTGATCTTTGGCTTAATGCTGGTACAATTTTTCCGTTTGCCCGCACTGACCTATATCAGCAAATTATTTGCGGCAGCATCCTTCTTCTGCATCGTCGTTATTTTCCAGCCCGAGATCCGCGATGCACTGGAGCGCATTGGAAACTCTACTTTTCTCAATCCGCGAAGCGACACACTTCCGCGCAAGCATCTTCCTCTTGCCAAGTTCACCGCAGAGGAGATCACCGATGCCGTTTTTGAAATGTCCGAAAAGAGAGTCGGCGTGCTCATCGTAATGGAGGGCTTGACAAAGCTCGGCGACTACATTCAAACCGGAAAGATCATCGATGCGCGCGTTACCTCACACCTTTTGCAAAACATCTTTTACGACAAAGCACCCCTGCACGATGGCGCGCTTCTCATTCGCGATATGCGTATTTGGGCGGCAAGCTGTGTTTTGCCCTCCAGCAGTGGGGAATTGGATTTTGGAAGCATGGGCACGCGTCACCGCGCCGCCGTTGGCGTTACCGAGGTAAGTGACGCTTTGGTCGTGATCGTATCCGAGGAGACCGGCGTTGTTTCCCTCGCACAAGACGGAAAGCTTTTGCGTAATGTCGACAAGGAAACCCTGTACGATGTTTTGATGACTTACCTTGCGGGACGTTTGTATCTGCGCACCAAGCGCGGTGTTCACGTCAATCCTTTCGACCGCGTTCCGCTTTATCACCGTCAAACCGAAGAAACAAGCGACCTGATGGATATGGGTCAGATCAGCATTACCGAGGAAGAAAATCCTGAATCAATCGCTGACACACAAGTGATTGTTGAGGACGATGGCGCAAAAAATCCCACAGAGGAAGAGACCGACAAGGACGATACGCTTTGATCGTCCGATCAAAACAAAGGAGGAGAATACAATGAAAAAGAATGCTGTTGGAAGAATTCTTTACCAAAAGGTTCCCGCAAAGAGCAGACTCGCGTCTTTGCATATCCCCGCGCGCATTGTTTGTCTTTTGTTGGCGCTTCTTGTCTGGTTGACGGTATCTGCTCTGGGGGCAAATGCTATTGGAATGACTTTATGAGCAAAACCAAACTTCTCATAGAGAGAATTCGTGTGGGCATTGATAGCCCAGACGAAATGATTGCAAGCAAAGCAAAAGAAAAAATGAAGCGGGCGGGAATGGACACCTCCACGCTTCATTTTCGGCTTTATAAAAAATCCATCGACGCGCGTAACAAAGCGGATATCCGTTTTGAATGTGCCGTTTTAGCCGAGGGGGACCTCCCTCAAAAGGCACTCGACACAAAAGCTCTTACGCGCGCGCAAGCACGGATATTGAACGAGGAAGAACCGACACTTACATTTGGCAAAGAAGCGATGTCTGCCGCACCTGTTGTGGTCGGTATGGGACCTGCAGGATTGTTTGCCGCACTTCTTTTGGCACAAAACGGGTATGCACCCATTCTCATCGACCGTGGCGGCTCGATCGCTGAGCGCGCGGCGGATGTTACACGTTTTCGCAATGAAGGTGTTTTGAACACAGAATCCAACGTGCAGTTTGGCGCGGGCGGTGCGGGAACCTTTTCGGACGGAAAGCTAATTACCCGCATCAATGATCCGCTTTGCAATTACGTTCTCAAATCCTTGGTGGCGTTTGGTGCGCCCGAAGATATCAAGGTCAAGGCAAAGCCACATATCGGAACAGACATTTTGCGTGTTGTGGTTGACAATATTCTTTCCGAAATCGAGCGTCTTGGCGGCCGTGTTATTTATCACTGTCGGATGGATGGAATTTCAGAAAATGCTGATAGGACGCTTTTTGTCAAAACCACACAAGGCGATTTTTCTGCAGGGGCTCTTCTGTTAGCGCCCGGACACAGCGCAAGAGACACCTACCGCTATCTTATCGAACAAAATTATGCGATCGAAGCCAAGCCGATGTCGGTTGGCGTTCGTGTTGAACATCTGCAAGCAGATATTGACCGCGCGCTCTATGGGAACTTTGCAGGGCATCCCAATCTCGGTCCTGCCGAGTATGCACTCTCCGACACGAAGGGGGAGCGCGGCGTCTACACTTTTTGTATGTGTCCCGGCGGTGAGGTCGTAGCGGCGTCTTCCGAAGAGGGCGGACTTGTTGTCAACGGTATGAGCTATCACGCGCGCAACAATCCCAATGCAAATTCGGCTGTGGCTGTATCGATCAGATGCGAGGACTACGAAAAGGAAGAGGGAAGCACTCCATTGGGCGCGATTGCTTTTCAGCGTCGTATCGAGCGTGCGGCATTTGCGGCAGGCGGAAAGGATTACTATGCTCCCGTAATGACAATGCAAGACTTCCTTGACGGAACTCAAGCACACACACGTGGCCGTGTGACACCGTCTTATCGAGACGGAAAAGTCAGAGAGGCAGATTTCAGTCAAGTTTTCCCATCCTTTGTTACTGATTCCTTGCGTTACGGATTTCGTTCCTTCGGGAAAAGGATCAAAGGCTTTGATGCCCCCGATACGATGCTGACTGCGGCAGAAACGCGCACGTCAGCACCCGTTCGCATTTTGCGTAACAAAGAAACCATGACCGCCGTAGGACATCCTCTCATTTACCCCTGCGGTGAGGGCGCCGGTTATGCCGGCGGAATTACCAGTGCAGCTGTGGACGGTCTGCGCGCAGCGATGGCGTTGATGTCAGCATTTGCACCCATCAAAGAAAACCGATAAGGAGAAAACGCAATGCAAACAAAGGCAGTGGTCGTTGCAGTCGACGGCACATTTGCAACTGTTGAGACCGAACGCAAGTCAGCCTGCGATGGCTGTCACAAGGCGGAAGAGGGCGGTTGCTCAGTCTGCTCGCTGATGGGCGGAGACCGTAAAATTGCAACAAAAGCGCTCAATACTGCAAATGCAAGGGTGGGAGATGTTGTAACGATTGAAAGCAAAAGCACAAGAATGCTCGGCTACGGCATACTTGTCTTTATTCTTCCCATTGTCATCGCACTTGCGGCGTGGGGAATAACATCCCAATTTACTGACAATATTGCGGTACAAACCGTTTCTGCTTTTGCGGGATTTGCTCTTTGCCTCTGTGGTGTAGCTCTCTATTCAAAAAAGGTCTTGGCGTGCCGTTGTGACGTTGAGATCGTTGAAGTTTTGACTCAAAAAACAAACGACTGATTTTAAGAATTTAAGATGATGATTTGGACGATAAGTATGCCGATGGATCTTATTGCCCGCAGAAAGAGAAAAAATGAAAGAATTGAAAAAGAAAAAGAAATGGAGTATACGGTATGCTCCCACGGTCGAAAACGCGGCGGCGGTAAAGAGCTTATCCGAGCAGTTGGGCGTCTCTTTAACAACTGCAAAGTTGCTTTTTACACGCGGTCTCACAACGGCAGATGCAGCAACCGTATTTTTGAAGCAGGCTGAAACAAGTCTGCACGATCCCTTCCTGCTCAAGGATATCAAGCTCGCTGTGGCACGTATTTTGAGCGCACTTGAGAAGGGGGAAAGAATTGCAATTTACGGAGACTACGACGTAGACGGTGTTACTTCTGTCAGCCTCCTGTACTTATATTTGAGTCGCCTTGGGGCGGATATTGGATATTATATTCCTTGCCGAAGCCGCGAAGGATATGGACTTTCCACCTCTGCGATCGACACCCTCAAGGAGAGAGGCGTAGAGTTGATCATCACCGTAGACACCGGCATTACCGCCATGGAAGAGGTCGCTTACGCTGCGGAGCTTGGCATCGATACGGTCATCACCGACCACCACGAATGCCGTCCGGAGCTTCCAAAGGCTTGTGCGCTTGTCAACCCGCACCGTCCCGATGATGAGTATCCTTTCAAGGATCTTGCAGGCGTTGGTGTTGTGTTCAAGCTTATCTGCGCTCTCGAAATGACCAGATGCCGCCGCGAGGGATGCTCCGAAATTGACGGTGTGCGTCAAATCTGCCGCGAATTTGCTGATCTTGTTGCTATCGGTACGATTGCCGACGTTATGCCAATTATCGACGAAAATCGTTTGATCGTGGCACTCGGACTCAAATTGTTGGAAAACACAAAGCGCCCCGGACTGCGTGCGCTGATCGATGCCGCATCGGGCAATAAGATAGGGGATCACAAATTCCCGCCAAAAAAGAGAAAGATCAATTCCGGCTTTATTGGCTTTGTTTTAGCACCGCGCATCAATGCCGCAGGGCGTGTGAGCAGTGCTTCTATTGCCGTAGAGTTGCTGCTGGCAACCGACAATGAGAAAGCCGCAGAGCTTGCCGAGGAGCTTTGCAATCTCAATACCACACGGCAAGTAGAAGAAAATCGCATTGCCACAGAGGTCTACCAAAAGATCGAGCAAATGCCCCCCGAGGTATGCGACCGCATTATCGTTATTGAAGGGGACACGTGGCAGCAGGGCATTATCGGTATCGTATCTTCACGCATTACCGAAAGATATGGATTACCGTCCATCCTCATTTCTTTTGATGGGGCAACGCGTGGTTATCCCAGCGATGATGACCTTGGAAAAGGCTCCGGCAGAAGCATCAAGGGACTCAATCTCGTAGAAGCACTTGCCAACAGTGAGGAATATCTCGCTCGCTTTGGTGGCCACGAGCTTGCGGCAGGTCTTACCATTCGCCGCGGCAATATAGATGCCTTTCGCAAGCGCATCAACCAATACGCGCACGAAAAGCTGACAGATGATATGCTCTGCATTTCCATCGATGCCGACTGCGAGGTGAAAATGTCGGAACTGACACTCGCTCTCGCGCAGGAAATCGACAAGTTAGAGCCCTTTGGTACATCCAACCCCGTTCCCAATTTCGTTTTGCGTGATACAGCTCTTGTTCGTGTGATACCAATGGGCAATGGAAAGCACACAAAGCTGATTCTCGAAAAAGACGGTATCTCTATGGTTGCCGTATGGTTTGGAACAGAGCACACGACACTTCCTTTTGAAATTGGCGATCGCCTTGATGTTATGTTCCAGCTCAACATCAATGAGTTCCAAAATGTGACCTCACTGCAAATGATCGTGCAGGATATTCAACTTTCAAAAGCGTATGAGGAATCCTTTGCGGATGCGTGGGAACGCTATGAAGAGATTCGCGCAGGCGCGCCCATTACGGCTGACGAGGATGTCATCCCAATGCGTGAGGATATGGCGTGCGTTTACACGCTTTTGCGCCGCGAGCATCAGATCGGTCACACATATTTCCCAATTCGGCGTATACTTGCTATGGTAAGTCAGCAGGGAGCTTCGATTGGATATTACAAGCTCAAAACAATCATTCGCATTATGCAGGAGCTCAATATTTGCGAGATCACAGAACCCGTCAAAGATTGCTTTGTGTTTGATTTTTACTTCAATCCCACAAAAACCAGCATCGAAAAATCTTCAATTTTGAAAAAACTGAGAGTTCAGCTTTACAGAGGCGAGGAAATGCGATAAAACTCGTTACACGAAAGGCGGTGAAGATATGAACGACACTGTGCACACCGATATTTCAAAATTGCTTGGAATGTTACAAGCTACCGAAAAGAAATATGATACCGAGAAAATAACGCTTGCATACGAATATGCAAATGAGCTTCACCAGGGGCAGTTCCGTGCCAGTGGTGAGCCTTATATCTCGCATCCTATTGCCGTTGCCGAGATCGTAGCGGGATTGGAGCTTGATACCGACTCGATTTGTGCCGCGCTCCTGCACGATGCAGTTGAGGATTGCGCTGAAAAAACGAGTTTGAAGGAAATCGAAAAGAAGTTTGGGCCTCACGTTGCTATGCTTGTTGACGGTCTTACAAAGATCGTGACTTTGCAGGTAGAGGACAAAGAAGAGGCTCATATTGAAACCTTGCGCAAAATGCTTTTGGCAATGTCGCGCGATATTCGTGTTATCTTCATCAAGCTGTGTGACAGACTCCACAATATGAGAACGCTTGCCGCCAAGCCCGATCCTAAGCGCCGTGTGACTGCACTCGAAACGATGCACGTCTACGCTCCCTTGGCACATCGCCTTGGTATGCAACGTATCAAATTGGAGCTTGAAAATTTGAGTCTGCAATTCCTTGATCCTATCGGATATGAGGAAGTTCGCCAACACATCAACGATAAGTATGGCGAAAACCAAAACTTCTTGGAAAAAATTCAGGTGGAGGTTGGCGGACGAATGTCCGAAAATAAGATCAATTACACCCTTGAGGGGCGTATCAAATCCGTTTACTCCATCTACAAAAAAATGTATAATCAGAACAAGTCCTTCGACCAGATCTACGATTTTTACGCGCTCCGTATCATCGTAGGAACGGAGCTGGAGTGTTACACCGCACTTGGTCTCATCCACGAGATGTACAATTCCATTCCCGGTCGTTTCAAGGACTATATCTCCACACCAAAGCCAAATATATACCGCTCACTTCATACAACGGTCATCGGGCGCGACGGTATTCCGTTTGAGGTACAGATCCGTACCTGGGATATGCACCACATTGCAGAATACGGTGTAGCCGCACACTGGAAGTACAAATCCGGCGCATCCTCCAAGGAAGAACTTGATAAGCGTCTGGAATGGATCGCACGCCTGATTGAGACCGAGGATGAGCAACGCGACCCCGATGAGTTTATGAATGCACTCAAGACGGACATCTTCCACGATGAGGTCTTTGTCTTCACGCCCAAGGGCGACGTATTCGCTTTGCCGAACGGTTCTAACGTGATCGACTTTGCTTATGCCGTTCACTCCAAAGTGGGCGAGCGTATGATAGGCGGTAAGATCAACGGTATGATCGTACCTATCGACCGCACGCTGAAAAACGGTGAGATCGTTGAGATCCTGACCTCGTCCTCCTCAAAAGGACCGAGCCGAGATTGGCTCAATATCGTAAAGACCAGTGCGGCGCGTTCCAAGATCCGCGCTTGGTTCAAAAAAGAAAAGAGAAGTGAGAATATCGTTGTCGGTAAATCGGTTATCGATGGCGAGATCAAGAGACACCGCAAGAGCTTTACCGAAGCGCAAAGGGAAGAGATCGTTACTACTGTCAGCGCACACTACGGCTTCAACTCCCCCGATGATTTCTACAATGCTATTGGATACGGTGGATTGATGCTCTCCAAGTTTGCTAAACGCTTGCAGGATGAGTGTGAGCGCATCATCAAACCCGAGGTTGAACCCATACCCGACATTGATGCAATTTCGCTCCCCATTACCACCAAACCCAAGAACGTCAAATCAGACAGCGGTATCGTTGTGGATGGTGAGATGGGATGTATGGTCAAATTTGCAAAATGCTGCAATCCTCTGCCCGGTGATTCTGTCATTGGTTTTGTTACCAAGGGCTTTGGCATTTCCATTCACAAATTGGATTGTCCCAATGTTATTCAGGGCAGAAAGAACCCCGAAAATGCTGCACGTTGGAAAGAAGCCCATTGGGAGGGTGCGGTTGAGAGTGGACGCAGCAACAGCATCTATGAGGCGCTTTTGCAGATCTACGTTGACGACCGCATCGGTATGCTTGCCGATATCACCGCCGCACTTGCCGATATGCGCGTTTCCATTTTGCAGATCAACGTAACACCACGTGCCGATTCTGCTCACGTCATCAATATGAAGATCGGATGCCGCAATATCGACCACTATAATTCCATCGTTTCTCGCTTGCGTGGTTTGCGCGGAGTTGACAACATTCTGCGCGGATTTTCTTAAAATACAAAAAGGAGTGTCATCCTATGAGAGCTGTTATTCAACGCGTATCAAGCGCGTCTGTTGAGGTCGACGGTCAAGTCGTCGGCTCTTGTCAAAGAGGGTATCTGATCTTACTTGGCGTTGCCGAGGGAGATACCGAGCTTGATGCCCAACTGCTTTGCAAAAAGATTGCAGCCCTGCGTATCTTCCGTGATGAAAACGACAAAATGAATCTGTCCATTCGAGATATCGATGGGGAAGCTCTCGTAATTTCGCAATTTACGCTCCTTGCCAATTACCGACACGGCAATCGTCCCGATTTTTTGGCATCTGCCAAGCCGGATGAGGCAAACAGACTGTATGAATACTTCAAAGAACTTCTTTCGCACGAGCTTCGCCGCGTAGAATGCGGTGTGTTTGGCGCGGATATGAAGGTTAGCCTGACAAACGACGGACCCGTTACCATTTGCATGGACAGCGAAGTGCTGAAAAAGAAAAAGTAAGGAACATTGTTATGAAACTGATACTTGACGGAAATATCAATTCGTACTATATACAAACGCTTTGTATGATCTTTTTCCCGGGCGAAAAATTTGGTGTTGCGGAACAACTGGACCCGAATAGTCCTGAGCTTTATATTCGTCTTTGTGAGCACGACGACGGCGTAGAGACCTATGCTCGCATCACCGTAGACGGAAAGAGTGCATCCGCTGAGAAATACTATACCTATTCTGCCGACTACGGCAAGGATAAAACGGTAAAGCTCGCTTGCGGCGCCGTTGTGATCGCTGTTTGCGGTGAGATTATGGGATACCGCCCTGCTTGGGGAATGCTGACAGGTGTGCGTCCCTCAAAGGTTGCAACCGAGCTTTTGCAGGTGGGACTTAGCAAAACACGTGTCAAACGCATCCTCACGGGTGAGTATTTTGTCATTCCCAAAAAGGCGGCACTTGCCACCGAGGTAGCTCTCAACGAGCAAAAACTCATCGGAAAGCCCTCGCCTCGGGATTGCAGTGTGTATATTTCTATTCCGTTCTGTCCCACAAGATGCTCCTACTGTTCCTTTGTTTCCTATACCTCGCCAAAGCTGTTGCAGCTCATTCCGGAGTATTTAGAGCATCTCCTTTTGGATATGGAATACACCTTCAAAAAGATCAAAGAGCTTGGTTTGCGCATTGCTACCATCTACATCGGTGGCGGAACACCTACCATTCTTTCTGCTGACCAGCTTCGTGTCCTGCTCTCCAAAATCGCAGAGCTGACCGATGTTGCAGCACTCGAGGAATACACGCTCGAATCCGGCCGTCCCGATACCATTACGGCAGAAAAGATGGCTGTTGCCAAAGAATATGGCGTTACTCGCGTGTGTGTCAATCCGCAGTCGCTCAGTGATACCGTGCTCGAAAATATTGGACGCACGCACACTGCCGAGGACTTTTTGCGGGCATACGATATCGCGAAAAACTCCGGCATTGCAAACATCAATACCGACCTCATTGTAGGACTCCCCGGAGATAATTTCAAAACCTTTTCAGCAACATTTGATAAGATCCTCTCGCTTCGTCCCCAAAACATTACCGTACATACCTTTTGCATCAAAAAGGCGGCAGAGATTTTGCGCCAGGGCAACAACGTTTACTCCTTGCGTGGCGGAGATGCCGGTAAGTGCGTAGACTATTCTCAGCTCAAGGCACAGGAAGAAGGCTATCTGCCTTACTATATGTATCGCCAAAAGAACACCGTTGGCAACCTCGAAAACGTAGGATTTTCGCTTGATGGATGCGAGGGACGCTACAATGTTTATATGATGGAAGAGGTTCACTCCATCTTCGCTCTTGGTGCGGGCGCTGTCTCCAAAATGGTTGACTATCGCCCCAAAAAAGGTGGAAAACCTGTTATTGAAAGATTGTTCTATCCCAAATATCCTTACGAATATCTGCGCGACGAAAGCACACAGGACAAAATGATGGCGATGGAAGAGTTCTACACTCGCCGCGGACTTTTGGATGACTAAAAACAAGGAATACTCTGATGAAAACAATTATTAAAAACGCAACGCTACTATCCGAAACAGGATACGGAAAAGGGAAGTGGCACGTTACTGTTGAAAACAAACGAATCGCAAGCATTACAAAAGAATTGCCCGACACAAAGGGCGCAGAAATTATAGATGCAAAAGGGAATTTGCTCATTCCCGGCTTTTACAATGCACATTGTCACGCCGCAATGACACTCTTTCGCGGATATGGCGAGGATCTTCCTTTGCAAAGATGGCTCGAGGAGCGTATCTTTCCCGCAGAGGATCGCTTAAATTATCAAAACGTAACCGTTGCCACAAGACTTGCCATTGCAGAAATGCTCAAGGGCGGCATCGTATCTTTCTCGGATATGTATATGTTTGAGGATGCGGTGGCAGAGGTCGTGCTCGAAACAGGCATCAAGGCCAATCTTTCCCGCGCGCTCGTGTCATTTTCTCCCGATGCCAATATCGCTACCGACACGCGCTTTACTGAAGCAAAAGCGTTGGTAGAAAAATATCAAAACTGTGATGACGAAAGATTAAAGGTTGATTTCTCCCTGCACGCAGAGTACACCAATGTGCCGCATTACATCGAACAGGTTGGAGAATATACTGCCGCAAACGGACTGCGTATGCATCTGCACCTTTCGGAGACCGAAAAGGAACACAACGAATGCATCGCGCGCCATGGAAAGACGCCCACAAAGCTCTTTTATGATCTTGGGGTTCTCAATACTCCCACACTCGCCGCGCATTGCGTTTGGGTGAGCGACGAGGATATTGCCCAAATGGCAGAAAAAGGAGTCTCTGCTGTGCACAATCCTGTCAGCAATCTCAAGCTTGGTAGCGGTGTGATGCCACTTAACAAAATGCTGTCGGCAGGCGTGAATGTATGTCTTGGTACCGACGGTGTTGCATCCAACAATCGTTTGGATATTCTGCGTGAGATGCAAACGGCGGCCATCTTACACAAAGGCGTTTTGCTCGATCCAACAGCGACAACCGCTTCACAAATGCCCAGGATGGCTACTCGAAACGGAGCCATCGCACAAGGCCGCGAGGACTGTGGTGAGATCCGCATCGGCGCACGCGCGGATATGGTTTTGATTGATCGCAATTCGGTTCACAATATGCCTTGCTTTGACGATTATGCGATGCTTTGCTACAGCGCAGAGCGTAGCGATCTCCTGATGACGATGGTCGACGGACGCATACTTTACCAAAACGGAACGTATACTCTTATTGATGAAGTACGCCTGCGTTATGATGCACAAAAGGTGTTTGATCATTACTTTGATTGACCGTGAGGTAAAGAAGAATGAATACAAAGCCGAACACAACCAAAAAAGTCTTTTTCTCGGGAGTCTTGCTCCTGACGCTTTCCACGATTTTGGTCAAGCTTGTCGGCCTATTCTACAAAATTCCCATGCTCTCGTATCTTGGATCCGAGGGCATGGGCTATTTTCATTCCGCTTATGAAATTTACGCCGTTTTCTGCATCATTGCAACGGCAGGACTACCCGTGGCACTCTCGGTGCTCATTTCCGCCGCTTTGGCAGAAGGGAAGGATCGGGACGCAGAACGCATTTGGCAGGTGTCGCTTACACTTTTCGTTGTCATCGGCTTGTTAGGGAGTCTTTTGATGTGGGGGCTTGCGCGACCTATCTGTCAATGGATTAAAAGTGAGGATGCTTTGAGATGTATAATATCGATTGCACCAACGCTTTTCTTTGTTTGCGTATCCTCGGCTATCAGAGGGTATTTTCAAGGATATCAAAAAATGATGCCTACTGCAATTTCTCAATTATTAGAGGCGGTAGGAAAGCTGGTGTTCGGTCTTTTATTTGCTCATTTTGCGCTCAAACGTGGAGCGAGTGTCCCTGCGCTTGCCGCCGCCGCAGGTTGGGGTGTAACCGCCGGGACGGTACTTTCTACACTTTATCTTGCATTTGAACGTGTGCGTTTCCGCAGGAAGGCTGATTCAAAAGTCAAAGCCGATTTGCCTAACAAAGGGCACGAGGTCGAAAAAAAGCTGTTGCGTATTGCACTGCCTATCACACTTGGTTCTTTCCTTATCAGCCTGACAAAGGTTGTGGATATGAGTATGATCTTGCGACGTCTGCAAGCTATCGGGTACACTCCCGCACAAGCAAACGAAGCCTATGGCAGTTATACAACGCTTGCAATCTCTGTTTTCGCACTTTTGCCAACCTTGCTCAATTCTATCGCTTTGCCACTTGTTCCGATTTTATCAGCAGCCATTGCGGGCGGAGACAAGGTGACTGAGCACAAGATGATCGAGCTTTCGTATCGCATCAATGCACTGATCGCAATCCCAGCATCTATCGGTATCACACTGTTTGCCGAGCCGATCCTTTCGCTTCTGTTTGGCAGTCAAAGAGAGGCAGTGGAGACCGCCGCGCCTTTGCTTTCCATTTTGGGAATATCTGTTTTTCTTTCTTGTATGATAACGGCTACAAATTCGGTTTTGCACGCTTACAGAGAGGTCAGAAAACCGATCTATTCCACGCTTGCCGGAGTTGTAACAAAGGGGATCGCGGCATATATCCTCATTGGAATTCCTGCCATCGGTCTTTGGGGCGCTCCTATCAGTAGTTTTTTCTGCAACGCTGTCATCGTGGTAATGAATATGCATTTTGTGAGTAAATTTTGCGAGCAAATTGATATAAAGGCGCTTTTTGTTTATCCTACGCTCTTGTCTCTCGTTACGGTTGGAATTGCGTACGGAGAATATTTGCTTCTTTGCGGCCGCTTCGGTCAGAACGTTCTGACAACGCTGATCCCTATGCTTACGGCGGTGCTTTTGTATCTCGTATTGGGATGTTTGTTCGGTTTGATCTCGGAAGAAGACATTTCTGCACTCCCAATGGGGAAGAAAATCTGCACGATCCTCGAAAAAATGCATCTTTTGTCGAGAAACGAATTGGAAAAAACTTAAAAAAAGACTTGCACAAGTGCAAAAAATATGGTAAAATAATAATATAAAATCATATTGAAGGAAAAAGACAATGAGACTTGATAAATTTTTGAAGGTTTCGCGCATTATCAAGCGTCGTACCGTGGCAAATGAGGCTTGCGACGCCGAACACGTAACCGTAAACGGAAAACGCGCAAAAGCTTCTTATGACGTAAAAGAAGGTGATATTTTGGAGATCACCTTTGGTCAGAGAACATTGAAGGTGCGCGTCCTCGACGTCAAGGAACACGTCGCCAAGGCTGACGCGGCTGCTCTTTACGAGGTCATTTCTTAATACTCATATTTGCACCTTGCTCTGCATACGTTTATAATAAAAACGGTGCAAAGGAGCGCATATATGAATACCGAAAACAAGCAAGCAGAGAATAAATTGCATAGCCTGACCGTGAAAAATCGGCAAGGCGCACAGCTTGAGGGCGTGTTGGAAGTCGTCCGCTTTGATGAGAGCGAGGTCATCTTGGAAACAGTTTGCGGAACGCTCTCCATCGATGGAGAAGGACTTCACCTAAGCGAATGGAACGCCGAGAAAGGCTTGGCATCCCTTGAGGGGCGTGTCGATGCTGTCACGTATTTCGATAAAAAGCAAGATGATACCAAGACACACAGCGGACTCTTTGGCAGGCTGTTAAAATAACCGATGCAACTATCCCAATCGGCACTTTTTTATCTTTCGTGTGCATCGCTTTTGGCAGGGCTGTTATTATCCCTCTTTGGCGACTTTCTTTATATGCTGCGGCTGTGGTTGATACCGTCTGATATTCGTTATACAGTTTCGGCAATACAAAAATTACGCTCTTCGCGTGCAAAAAAGGGGAAACAAAAAGAGCAAAAAGGGCTTAAGGTGCTTGTTTTTCTTTCTGACGTCCTGTTTTGCCTTGTTGGAGCCATCACGCTTATTCTGCTATTGTATTGGCTGAATAACGGCGTCTTTCGCGCCGCCGCACCTCTTTGTATGGCAGTTGGCTTTTGGCTCTGGCACGTCAGCCTTTCAAAATGCGTGCGTATAGTACTCCAATGGCTTGCATTTGGCATTGAAACTGTTCTCTATAGGCTCGTGATGCCTATTAAACGCCTATTTGCTTTGATGGCAAGAACCTACAAAAAGAACGCGCAAAAGCGGCACTTAAAACACCTTGCCAAGCAACGGCAATCTTACACCAAGCAAGAACTACAAAGCATTGAAAAAGTCGCAGAGAGGCTTTTACCCATTTATACAAAACCAAGGACGCAGAAAGGAGACAGTCGTGCAAAGCAAAGGAAAAAAGCAGTTTAGCTTGAGTCTATTGATGCGAATTTTTCTCGGACTTTTGGTCGTCATCTCCATCGGTATCTGCGCTCGCAGTATTATGCAATACAATGAACTGAACAGGGAAGCGGAACAACTTGAGGCCGCTTTGAATGAATTGTATGAGATTCGCGCTGAGCTCATAGAAGATCTTGGCTCTGCTGACGAGCTCAAGCGTATTTTGGCTGATTATCAAGCCTATAACGAGTTGATCAATGCAGAAACAGCAACATCTGAAGCATTGGCGGAATATCAAGCACAGCTGGATCAAATCCGCGAGCTTCTCAACTCCTCAAAAAACAAGGAGTACATCACAAAAATTGCAAGGGATCAGCTTGGGCTTTACTTTGCGGACGAAGAAATTATTTACAACGATATCAACTGAGAGTGAATTACTATGGCAGAAAAGAAAAACGAAGGACATAAAATCATAGCGCAAAACAAAAAAGCGTTTCATGAATATTTTGTAGAAGAAAAGTATGAAGCAGGCATTGCTCTGGCGGGAACCGAGGTCAAGAGCGTGCGCGCGGGAACGGTCAATCTAAAGGATTCCTATTGCTCGTTTGAAAATGGTGAAATTCTTGTGCAGGGTATGCACATCAGCCCCTACGAGCACGGCAACATCTTTAACACCGACCCCTTGCGTAAAAAGAAGCTCTTAATGCACCGCCGCGAGATTATGAAACTACAAGGCTTGGTACAACAAAAAGGGTATACCATTGTACCGCTCTCACTATATTTTTCGGGTAGCCATGTCAAAGTAGAGCTCGGTCTTTGCCGCGGTAAAAAGCTTTACGATAAGCGAGAAAGTGACGCAAAGCGCCAAGCCGACCGCGATATCGACAGACATATGAAAGATCGCTCGCATCAAGAATAAGAAAAAGGGGCTGTCACATTTGGCAAGACCGAAAAAGTCAAAAAGAGGAACAAAAAAACTCATTTCAAATGAAAATCAGCAAATGAGACCGTAATATGTTGAATTTCTTCGAAATTCTCCCAATAAAATTGACTTTTTCTACCACCGTCATCGAGGCTCGACGTACCTT
>JAZNZC010000085.1:0-30171 GCA_045594745.1 Eubacteriales bacterium | reverse complement strand
AAATATTGGGGTATAGCCAAGCGGTAAGGCACCAGACTTTGACTCTGGCATTTTCGCTGGTTCGAATCCAGCTACCCCAGCCAACACAAAGGGGAGGCGGAACGCGGGCCCTTTGTGCTGGGTGGGGGGGGGGGCCCACTTCGCCCTGTTCTGTGCCAACGGCACAGATGCTGGTGCGCTTTCGCCGCCCGAAGATCGGGGAGCGGGTCGCGCAGCGAGACATTCACCAGGCGCAGGGCGAGCGAAACTTCGCCGAAGGCGAAAATCCAGCGATGTTGCCTCCCCCCTTGCAATATTGACAAGTTTATGCTATAATAACGACAGAAAGGCGGTGATCGCATGGCAGAAAACGACCTGAAGCAAATCAGCGGCAAAAAGATTCGCCGCCAATATTTCACCACTCCGCTTCTTATCTTTTGGTTTGTAATACTTGCTATCGTCTATACCGTTTTTGTGATCTCGTTGTGTATGGGCAAACTTAACCCTGCAGAATGGCCGTCCACTCTTTGGACGTCGCTTTGGGTCGGCTTTTGTTTTTCCCTGCCCTTGCTGATACTCCGCGTGCTGAACAAACACTTTTTCGGCAGCATCATCTGTGTACTGACAGAGGAAGGTATTCACCATTCCAAGGGAATGGTTCGCTGGGAAACGATAGAGAAGATCGAGTACGCCTTGGATGCGAAAAAAAGATACAAAAGCGACACCCCCAAAGCAAACAGAATAGTCATTTACACAACGGGTGGAAAGCACGTTATCCTCAACAAAGCTCCCTTATCTATCGTTTCACAGATAAAGAAATACAGCCAAGGGCTTGATGTTGAGGTTACGGGGGCATTATCTCGGCTTTCCGGCATACTTGTTTTGGCGCTCATCCTTGCGGTTTTGCCGTTTTATGTAATGTTGCTTATCAGCGCCCCCACTCCTCCGTCCGAGGCGCAATTTATTGTGTTGGTCGTTATCGCGCTCGTATTGTGGATTCCGCGCAATCACGTATTTTACACCTATGCCATCCCCTATCGCTTTTGGCGCAGAATCCTGCCAAGAAAATGGCTCTCTTATATTGTTCTCGGGTGCTATTATATTTCCTATTTTGCAGTTTTTCTTATCCTTGCTTACTTTCCAAATTGGGTTGTGGTGGTTCTTCTCGGCATCTATTTAGGCGTCGTGCAACCACCTATTCCTTCCAGACGCGGCCACCGAAATCATCCCCATTTGAAATCTTATGACGAATTGTATGAGCTTTATATTACCCGTGCAGATTATTGGGAAAAGCAGATAGAAAAGCGGAAAAAGAGAGAGTAGCCAAATATCAAAATTCAGCTCTGTTGCTTCTCACTTTTTAATCCCAGACGAAAAATGTTTAACGGCAGATGTTGAAAGACAGAAAAAAAGATGCTATAATAAAAATGCAGTGCAAAACTGCAATAACATTCAAAGGAGACACTCGATGAACGCTGTTTTATACGAAGCCTCTACAAAAGCGCAGCTTATATCCTTGATCATTCCTGCCGTCGCCGTTGTTTTTGCGGTTGTATTGGCATCAATTATGCCGATGCTTATTCGGAAAACTTACGAAAAACGTGGCGTAAATGTTAATATGAAATTTGTTAGAGGCTTTTGTGCTTTCTTTTTCATATTTCTGCTGTTTTGGTGTATCCTCGGTTTTGGCGGACAGTGGGATATGCACGACAGAGTTATCGGCGCATATCAGCGCGGCGAATATCAAACCGTAGAGGGATACGTTGAGAATTTTGTACACGAGATCCCTATTCAAGGAGAGCGCGGAAGAGATGAATCCTTTGAAATAAACGGTGTGAAGTTCTTTTACTCCACCGCTGCTATTCAACCCGGTTATCATCAAGCCCAAGCGAACGGCGGCGTTATTACAGGCAACGGTCAGCACCTCAAGATCGGCTATGTGTATTTGGACGAAGCATATGGAAACGTCATCGTTTACATAGAAGAAATTCCCGAGTAAACTGTTAATAAGGAGGTTGTTTTGCATGGCACGATACAAAGCAATCAAACTAAAAGATCCTCAATATGAGCTCGCTAAAAAGAGAGAGCGTATTCGCAAAACGGTTGATGGCATTTATATGTTTTTAATGGTGCTGGGCGTCGCCGTTTGCGGAATCAATCAAGATAACAGTGTGACTTGTGGGTGGGGGTTGATTTTGATGGGAGTCATTTCTATTCCCGTCACCGCGTTCCACCTCTGGACAGACAGAAAGGGGTGGCGTCCCCTGCTTTGGTATGATGACCCCGACCGCAAACAATACATAGATCAAGAAACAAAAGAAAAAGACTTGGCTACAATTCGCTTTTTTGCAAATTTTGAATTGATATTTCTCGGCTTGTTTTCTGTCGGACTTCCCACCGTCGGCATCTTGAAATTGCTTGGAATGATATAACGAACAAATACAAACGCCATCCACAAAAGGAGAAGCGCATACGACACTCGTTAAGAGTATCGTATGCGCTTTTTTAAGGCTGTGTCTTGGGGTTACAGAACTTGAGGCTCTGTAAAACTTATACGTATTGCTCGCATTTTGCAACGTAATAATCGTATATATCCTCGAGAGGTGCAAAGGAAGCTGCATCCTCGCCCTCAAGACCGTCGTGGAGCTCCTTGAGCTGACCGAGGATCTCGATGATCGCATTGAGGTTTACTGTGCTTTGCGTTACCTCGTAGATATAGTAGTTCTCCTCAAGGCTAAACAGCTTTTCGGCAACTGCCGCGGCATTCTCGCTCATCGCTTCAGAAATGAAGAGCTCGCGCGCGGAGTAGTACAGATCCAAATTCCCTTCCATTGTTATAAAGAGGGCTTTTATGTTGGAATCCAGCTTGGAAAAAGCGTTCAGCACCGCAATTACGCTTTCTTTGTTGAATACAGGAGTCTGAGCTTGCTGTTTGTTGACAAATGCGCTGACCATTTCGTAATAAAGCGAAAGGAATTCATCCAGTCCTTTTTCAAGATAAACATCGTAGATATTAACGCCCGAGCTTCCAAAGAACAGCAACATATCTATATAGAAATTGCGGTATACGTTTATGGCATAATCCAACGTCCAGAAGGTTGCTTTTTCGGATCCGTCCGCGCCATTGATAGACGCCTCGAACAAGGGCTCATAATAATATGCATAAACAACGCCTTGCGGTGCGTTTGCAAGTATATTATCTGCTATATCGGATGCTTTTTCAAAGGATGACAGGAAGTAATTATAATTGTAAGAATCCCTTGTGGTCAAATAGTGATATGCTGTTTGCATATCTATAAGGGCTTTGCGCAAGGCATCGAATTCGTCGGTCCATTCCCCGAGATCGGCGGTTTTTCCAATGTTCGCTTTGATTGCCATGTATTTCTCGTAAGCACCGAGGAGATAGTAGTTGAAGTTTTCCTCATCGGTTCCTTCTATGTGACTAAGAGAAGCCGTGACCTTATCCATTCTCGATGTAAAATCGCTTTCCCACGCATCATAGCCGAATCGGTTTGCATAAACCTCGATTGCAAGAATGAGGTTATTATACGTGTCGGCATATTCTTTGGTCAATTTACTTCTCATGAACTCATTGATCATGACAGTAAAGTAACTTGCGTACATGGCATCCGCTCCCGCATCGTTGAATGCCAGCTCGGGAACACCGAGGGTATAGAGCGAGTTGAGAGTAGATATGAAATTGTACTGTTGCGACGGAGAAAGTGCAACGAATTGATCAAAGATGCTCTTAACACCCTTGGCGTATGCCTCGGTGTCTTTATATCCTTCTATCTCTCTTGTGTTCTTGATCAGATAGACGTACTCTCTCATAATCGCATCAAAGGCTGCAATATCGAGAAGTCCTGCGGAAAGGTCGCAATATCCGCACGCGGCTGTGCGTATATAATCGAATACGACATCAAAATAGATCGCTTCGGTTGAGGTGATTCCAAGAAGCAGGTTGATCGGAACTTCCTCATACATATAACATTCTACGGTTCCCTTTTGCGCCTTTATTGCTTTGGCACAATCGGTTGCGAGATAATAGTTGTAGAACAGCAGTGTGGTATCGGTATATTGAACTTTTTGGATATCATCCATAGCAATGACTGCATCGAAGATGTGTCCGTAGATCTCAGCGATCTGGGTGGGCAGACCGTATATAATGAAGCTCTTGAGGATGGGCTTCTTATCTGCCTCATACAAATAATTGTATATGATATCAAAGAGGTCTTTGTTCTGGCGCCAATCGGAGATAAGATAGTATATCTCCGGGAATTCCATTATGTAGCTTGCGCCTGCAATTTGTACTGTTGCTTGCCAGATGTTTTCATAGTAAGGCTCGAGTCCGCTCTCTCTCCAGTCATTGGGGACAGAATCAATCAGATCATACACCTCGATTGCGTGCTCAAGCATACCTTCCATAATACTTAACTTGTAGTCATCCATAACCGGATAGCTGTTAAAGCGGATGCGTACGGTTTCGTTTTCATAGATCACCGTATCGCCGTACTGCTCGATCATTTCAAGAAGCAGAGGCGCCAAAGTGTATATTGCACTGTCCTTATCTTCAAAAATAGCAAGTGCGTTTTTGACCTTTTCGTAGCTTTCAAAATAAAGCACTGTTTCGCCGTATTCAATGGCAAAAACATCTTCAAACAAACGGATGTTTTCGCCCCACAGCTCAAATCCGTAAACCATTGCGGTGCGTGCAACGTTGAATACCAGATCCTCATCGATAAATGCCTTATCTGCCTCGGTCATATCAACGTATGCCCTCATAAGCTCGATGGCAAGATCTCCGAGCTCGCTTTCGATCACGGGCTCATCCTTTCCGTTCCAATCAACCGCGTCAAACGCCGCGGCGTTGTCAAGGAACATCGATACGTCCGTATAGGTGATCTGTATACTGTATGTATACGGTACATCCTTGTAGGTGACTGTCAAGGTTTGTGTAACAGAGGGGGTTTCGGCATTTACAGCTCCGATATCAAAGCCCGATACCATATCCGCGGTGAGCGGCACCTCGCGCTTGAGTTTTCCGCCATTGCCCTTGAGGATCAATCTTCCGCCGGATACGTCAACCTTTCCCTGATAGTGGCTGGTATAGGTGATCTTGTTGGGGCTGCGGAAATCCACAGATTCGATACCGTGGATGTTCACTTTGACGCTGCCCTCGTAGCTTTTGCCGTTGAGATTGCAAACGACCTTAAGCTCCATATCCGACCTTGCAGAGGATGAATCAAATCCGCTGATGGATACAAGCTCGCTGGAAAGCGGCAATGTGCGGGACGATCCGTCCTCAGCGGTTATTTTTACATTACCCCGGCTTTTGTCAAATTCATCTCCTACGAGATAGTCTACAATAGCGTTGTTTACTGTCAGATTTTCAACGACTGTAACCGTTATTTCGGTGGTTGCGCCGTCATATTCAACCGTCAACGTCTGCTTTCCGAGTAGATTCTTATCATACCCCGATACGGTTATTTTTTCGGAATCAAGCGGGATCTCGGTCGTTTTCTTTCCGTTCTCTACCTTTAACTTTCCTCCGGAAAGATTAAGCTCCTGACCGCGAACATACACGGTTTGAAATGCATCGCTTTCGCTGATCGAAATTGATGTTTCTGATCCGCAAGCTACGACAACAAGGGTCAAAAGAAGTGCGGACACGATCAATAAAAAATACTTAAAACTTTTTTTCATAAGGATTGTTTTCTCCGTTCTTATATCTATTACAACTATGCAGATAAGAATGTGAAAGCCTTGGCTGATAAGATCGCTTTAACTTGCTTGGGAGAACTCCCAAACAGAATAGAGCGTGGTTTCTCGCTCGGGGTCACAAACGTGCTCCAAAGCATATTGAGCCGCTTGTGATGAGGCACTGCCACTCCAACCGACAAATGTATACCCTGCCCGCGCGGGAGCGGAAAGCTCGGTGTCGGTGAATTTGTTGATGACCGAAGTCGACTGCACCGTAACGGAAACGACGTATCCGTCATCGGATATCTCGCATCCCAAAACCACGGGAACAAACGAGGAGTTCCACTTCTCATTCCACTCGGAAAGATGCGTGGTAGCATCGGCATACAAGGTCAATTTGTTGCACGCGTAGAACGCGTGAGCACCCACATTCAGAATGTTTTTGCCAAGGGTCAGCGAGGTGAGTGACGCGCAATCGCGGAACGCCTGCTCACCGATCGACAAAACACTTGCGGGAAGGCTTATGTCACAAAGCAATCTGTCTCCGTAAAAAGCGAAATCGCCTACCGTTTGGAGCGCGTTGCCCGTATGAACCGTTGTCAGCTCCTCGCATTTATAAAAGGAATACTTTCCGATCGTTTTGAGCGTATCGGGAAGCGTGACCGATTTTAAGCTCCCACATCGGTAGAACGCCTTGTCTCCTATGCTTACGAGCTTATCCTTAACCGTTATCTCCTCTAAAGAAGCACATTCATAAAATGCCTTGTCGCCGATCATAGCCGTTCCGCCTATGATAACGCTCTTCAGGGAAGCAAACTCGCGGAATGCGCATTTTCCGATATATTCAACTTTATCACCGATGACGATGATGTCGATTCCCGCTGTTTCGGTTTGACCGCTGATCGAATCCGCACGGCGGTATCCGCAACCAAAGAAGGCGAAGTCGCCAATGTAGGTAACGCCTGCGGGGATCTCAAGTCTGTCGTCATCTGTGTCGTCGGTATAATTGTCGGCAACACCGCACATATAGAATGCGGATCTGCCGATTTCCCGAAGCATCGGGGGCAGGCTCGTCAGCCTCAGGGACGAGCAGTTGTAAAAGGTGTAATCTTCTATTTTGGCAAGCGTATCGGGGAAAGTGACCTTTTCGAGAGCGGTGCAGTTATAAAAAGCACCCTTGCCAATGTATTTTACGCTGTTGTCGATCTTAATGCTCTTGAGCGTTTGGAGATTGTAGAAAGCATAGCGTGCTATGCCGACAGTGCCTTTATCTACAACGATATCCTCGGTTATGGTTTTGTTATAGTCAACGATCCAGTTGTCGGCATAAACCGCACCTGTGAGCGCACTGTTAAACAGATCGGTATTGCGGAAGGCGTATGAGCCTATTTCCTTGACCGTTTCGGGAATTTGTATTCTTGCAAGCTTTGAACAGTTCATAAAGGCGTAATTGCCGATGCTTTCGAGTGCACTTTCTTTCAGGGTTTGCTCAACGTAATCGTATGAGCCGAGGACGACATCTATGAGCTTGTTACAATAGAGAAAAGCTTGGTCGGATATATGCACTACGCCGCTTCCCGTTACGATGCTGACGATGTTGCTACCTGCGAAAGCAGTTCTTCCGATGTATTTGACACTATCGGGAAGCTCAACCGCCGTTATGTATTGGTTTGCATACAACGCTCCGTTGGCGATGCCAACAGTTCCCGCCCTCACTTCAATCGAGGAAACAGTCGTATCCTTCAGGGCAAGGAACCAATTCCCCACATATATTTCGTTTGTGGGCGTGTTGTTGTAAATTGGGGTTTCAAAAAATGCAGAATCGCCAATTTCAACGATCCCCGCGCCAAGCGTTACAGAGGAAAGCTGAGAATTGTGATAAAACGCTCCTGTTCCAATGGTACAAAGACTGTTGGGTAAGGTTACAGAGTTCAGCGAAAGCGCCTTGGAAAAGGCAAACTCGCCAATTTCAACAAGTCCCTCTTCAAAGCGGATCTCGGTGACGTCGGCACACGCCGCAAAGGCGAAGCCCCCGATGCTTTTTAAGGTTTTGGGGAAAACGATGGATCTTAAGTCGGAAAGATCGGTAAATGCCTTTTCGCCAATGGTCACCAGCTTTTGGCCGAACTGTATCTGTTCGATCGACGAGCAATAGGCAAACGCTCCCTTGGGAATATCAGTGAGCCCCTCGGGAAGAGAAAGCGTGCCGCCAAGCGCACGGCATCCCGAGAAAGCACTCTCGCCGAGGTGGAGCAATCCGCTTGGCAGATTGATCCCTTCGAGATAGGAGCAGTTTGCAAAGGCAAATGCGCCGATGGACGTTATGCTATCGGGAAGCGTTACTTTTGTGATGTCGCCGGCATTGAAAAATACTCTTTCTCCAATGGCGGTAACGGGCTTTTGACGATAGATTGCGGGGATCTCCACAACGCCTGTTGCCTCTCCCTTGGCTACGACCTTGTATTCCTTGCCGCCGACCAATTCAAACACAAGTCCATTCTCCTCGTCCCGTACAAAAGCTACGGGTTGAGAGAAGGGCGAATCTTTTGTTTTCTGGCTACTTGCGCGCACAGAGATCTGATACTCACCCGCAGCAAGAGATTCCAGCGAGTAATTATTTTTACTCAGATCTACAAGGATGGGCTCTTTATTTGGTTGCTCGATGCGAACGGTATATACCTTGGCATCCTTTACCTCGCTCCAGCGAAGTGTCAGCGTTTCGTACTCCACTGTGACCTCACTCGGAGCATCAAGCCGCTCGGCCTTTTCGCAGGAGAAAAGAGCTAACAAGCTAAAAATTATGAAACAATATGCAAGTAAACGAAACTTCTTCATCTACTTCTCCTTTCGGTTTTGTTGCAGTGTGCTCGGGATCGCTCCGAGCAGCAAGATCATACGGCGATTGCCGATCAAGATTCTTTTGGATTCTGCTGCTCGCGATTCTTTCTCTCTCTTATGATCTCGTGGAGCCACTTAAACTTGAACTTACGGGCTGCTATATCCAAAAGCATAAGAACGATTGCAACAATGATCAATATGGGGCGCGGGTCGAACTCTCTCTCCAGTGTCTTTTTGAAGCTTCCGAACACCTGAACGGGATCGTGGATCTCCATTCCGCCGCTCGTCTGTGCAAGCTCTGCCATAAGGCTTGCCCCCTCCTCCTTTGTGGTGGAGAAGGTGTCGTATTCCGCAGAGTAGGAAAATGCCTTGTATACGGGAATTTCGGTGACTACATTTCCCTCTTCATCCGACGAGGTGATCCTGATTTCGTAGAGCCCCGGCTCGGTGAGCGAGAAGGTAAATCTTCTGTTGCTCTCGGCAACAAGAACGTCGATCTCTCCCCAGAGATGTTGCAGGGATGAGCTTACAGGGTTTACCGTTACCTCGACGGTCTGTCCTTCCGTCTGTCCGTGTATGTTGATCCAATGCAGGTAGTTGTCGGACCTCAGCTCATACCTTATGCTATCGGCGCGAACGTCCTCAAAGGGGAATATGCTTTCGACAATATTCATTATCAAAGCTTCGCCGACGATGTTATTGACAAACGCCGCCGACCACTCGCCGCCAATGTCACACATAAAGCTTCCAACAGTTCCCTTGCCGTATTTGTGCACTGCATATATGGGAACGTATTCGCCCATAAGCGGAACGGTTGCTCCTCTTTTTGCAACCGTGCCGTAATATCCCGTAAGCGACGGGATAGCGATGCTGTCTATGCCGGAAAAGATCGTGCTCTTATCCTTAACGGTGGGCTTAAACTCTTTTCCGTACTGGATCTCGGGAATAGCCTCCTCGGTCAGATCCTTATACATCGTGCCTGCGATCGAGCTGACGTTGTTGACGTTATAGAATTTACCGCCGGCCTCAGATGCCGCCTTTTGCATTTCGGCTATTTGTTTGGCATCATCCATACCGATGGTCAGAAGCGACATCGTGATGCCGTCGGCAACGTTATCCTCGATGTAGCGTTTATAGTCATCGTAGGAGTCTCCGGGTTTACCGTCGGTGATCAGGATGATGTGCTTTCTTTCAACGTTGTTGATGACCGACAGAGCGCGCCCTGCCTTCATAATGGCATCTGAAAAGATGGTGCCACCGCCTGCTTCCTCGGCGATCTTTTTGATCGATTCGGATATCGTCTCTCTTTGTGAAACGGGCAGAACGCTCAGTCTTTCGCTGGATGCACTGCTGAAGGATACGATGCCGCAAAAATCTCTGTCGTGAAGTGCATCCAAACAGACCTCGGCTCCGTCGATGGCTGCCTCGAGCTTGCCTGTGCTCTTCATCGAGAGTGACGTATCCACCACAAGCATAACCGCAATGGGCGGTGTGTAATCCACAACGTTTACGGGGAGCATATGCTTGAGAAATTCGGAATTTTCAATGTCTTGTCTGTTATATGCGTGAGGGATCAGCTTTCCATCGCTATCGTAGTCGTTCTCTCCGCCTACCGTAAACAAACCGCCACCAAGCTCGTAAACGTATCTGTTGAGCAAGGACTCAAAGCCTGCGGGCATATCGGAATATGCGATATTGCAGAGAATGATCTGTTCGTATGCCGCCATTTCCTCTATCGTTTGGGGAAAGAGAGCAACATCCTCTTCTACGCTCATATCCGTTACGTTCTTGGTTGACGAAATGATGTCCTTGAGCGTTGCCGCCTCGTTTTCGTATCTCTCAATAATGAGAATATTTTCAAACTCTTCGATATTGACGTATGTGCAGTAGCTGTTGTTCAATTTGGTAGAATCCCCAAGGGGCTCACCGAACAACTCATAATCTGTTACGATCTCAAAGGTCAGCTCGTGCATACCGCGCTCGGAAAACGTGTGAGACACCGAAAACTCGTTGACTCCGTTTTGAATACCGATGATGGTTTCTCCATAAAGCTTTCCGTTATCGTAAAGGCGCAGGATGGCCGCTTCCTCGTTTTCGGTCGAATTGCTTCGGATCAGAAGATCGATGCCAAAGCTCTCCCCAATAACGATATCGGTTTGTGTAACGGTTGCAGAAACGATCTGTATATCGGCTACATCCTCTTTTGGAAACAGCACTGTATCAACAACGGTTCCCTGTGATATGATCTCGTGCAGAGAAATGAGAGCATCACCGTCTGTTTCCAAGCCGTCGGATACCACCACTATTTTAGAGGTCTGCTTGTTCTCGAACAGAGACGCGGTGTATTTGAGTGCATCGGCAAGTGCCGTTGCCGAGCCGTTCGGATCATTGGACAAGAGGTACTGATCGAAAACAGCTTCCTTGTCGGCTGTAAGCTCGACGGAATAATCGCATCCGTATCCGAATTTGACCACTCCTATTTTGCATCCCTCACCGCATACGTCGATGACAGAGCGGATGAAATCATCTCGTTTGTTACCACTCTCCTCGCCGCTGTCGGAGACGTCAACAAGAAGGATCACCTCGTTCTCCTCATTGGGTACCTGATAGGAAAAGCCAAGCCCCGCCAAGAGATTGATGGCGATTGTCGCCACCACGATATGAAGCGTCATGGAAGCGATCTTATTTCTTGTGAATCGGTATCTCTTATCCAAACGGAAATACGGGATGAGCGTAAGAAGGACCGCCGGGATCAGGAGTAAAAGAAACCAAGGGTATTTGTATGTTATTTGAAAATTGGACATATCCTTCCCCCTTGATCAGTAATTCTTTTTGATTTCCAGAACCCAGTCCGCAAACACAAGCATAACAAGTGCCATTGCGAAATAAAGGATCAGATCCTCATATTCTAAAACGCGGACATCGTCTGCGCGCGTAAACGGTAAAACGTCAACGGTTTTTGCAACGTTGCTCTCGGTTGACGGAATATGAACAAAGAAGCTTTCCTCCAAATGCTCTTTTCCGCCTGCCGCGCTTTGCGTTACTGTGTAAGTGCCGGGACGCGTGGGCGTGACCTCGCCCTTTCCGTCCTCAAAAACGTGTTCCTCTGCCGCTCCACTGACCTTAAGCTCGCCGCCTCTGCCGTTGAGCGCAAGCGTTTCTCCAACCTCAAAAGAGTTTCCTTCAAAGGTTTCAAAAATGAAGTGGTGAAACATATTGTAAACGAGTATGGAAAAATCGGGCAGGGCGATCAGGTTTGAATAGTTGAGGTCAAACGCCCATACGATGACCTTGGACTCGGGGGTATCGCGAAGAAGCATAACGGGTCTGCCGTTATAGAACATCAGCTCCTCATAACCCTCGCTCAAAAGGATGTCGTTATATTTGGCGATGGTTATGTGCTGAGGCAGGGTGTGCTTTGTAAGCTCGTGAGAAGCTCCCGCGGACAGCACAGAGCTGCTATCGACCGAGTAGGACGAGCCGATCTGCAGATCCGACCCAAGCGGTGCGGTTCTCGGATCAACAAGAAGCACAACGCCGTCTGTGGGCAATACATCGGGCATTTTGTGCTCAAAAATGTAAATGTCAAAGCCCTCTGTTGCAAAGGGTTCGCTTTCCTTCAGAAGCGTGAGCTGAATATCCCACGTCTCTCTGTTGCTCTGACGGAGAGATCGCACTGCACTCTCAAAGAAGTTGTTGGGGGATGAGCTTGCATACTGAATTTTAACGACCGGCTTTTTGCCGCCGTACAAAAAATACGCGTTATCGTCGACAAGCGAATCTCTTACGCTTACGTAAGTCTCTATGTAGTCATAGGAGTAGACTGCTCCGTCGGTCATATCGTCGGAGTTAAAGATAATTTCCTTCTCTTGTGCGGAAGGATCGAAGAACTCACCTTTTTCAAGGGTTACTGTTTTAGACGGATCGCCGTTGACACCGTGTATCTTGCAATATACGGTTATGAAATCGGTCTTGCCGTAGCAGGCAGCCCTTACCGTTACCTCATAGTGGTTATCGTTATCAAGCTCTGCTTTGCAGTCGAGAATCCCTGCGTTCCATTCCTTGTCCGATGCAACGTTTACAACATCTACACCGTTGTTATACGTATATTCCGTGCCCGTATAGAGATAAACCTTAGCACCCGAATTGGATGCAAGAATAGATTCGGCAAGCCCCATGGCGGCGTTTATATCGCCTTTGGAGAAGGTGCAACGCTCCTCTGCCGCAAGGGAAAGTGCGTCTATTGCTTCAAGAGCGGTGCTCTTGTCGCCCGATCCGCTTCTTGTAAAGAGAAATTCGGGGGCTTCGTCAGCAACAATAAAGGATACCTTGGATCCTTTTTCAAAGGTACTCTCTGCCCTCTCTCTTGCCGCGTCGATCGCTCTTTCAAATCTTGTTTTCTCTTCGTCCTTGATACGCATACCTGCCGAGGCATCCACTATGATAACGACCTCGTTCTCGTCCATACCGCGAAAGGCCTCGATAACAGGACCTGCCAGAAGCATTCCGAGAATGATAAGCGCCAATGCCTGACAAAGGAAAGAAAGTGCATTTTGCAGCTTGCTGATCGGTTTTTTTCGCTTTTTATATTTTAGGCTCAGGCGCCATATGTAAGTGGATGAAATGCGCTTGTTTTGATAATTCGGTTGGATTATGTAAATAACGACCAACCCAACCAAGCCCAACAAGCCCAAAAATCCAATGGGTGTCAGCCAATTCATTTGTTACTCCTACCTTCGGTAATACCTTTTTTAACGTTTTGTTCGACTTAAATTCCGCTGAAATAAGTTTCAAAATACTCTATGATCTCGGGGGGGATATCGGTTCCCGACTCAAAAAAGTCCATTGCGTATTGATAATAAAACTCCAAATGATCGCGATAATAGGTTGCGCCGTCGATAAATTGGTTTCTATCCTGCCATTTTGCGCCGCCGCCTTCACCGTCTCCCTTGACTTCCTCTCCGCCAAGCTGATCGGAGTCACCGCCGCCACCTTCTTGGGTAACGTCTCCAACGGGAAGATCGTCTGCGGAATCGCTGTCATCCTCGTCGGGAGCGGTTCCGTCTATCTTTTCAAAAATCGCTTTGATCAGCATATCCGAGTGAATGTTTGCATCGCTTCTCTCGGGGCTTGTCTCTCCGTCGTCCCAGCCGATAAACATCCACCCGTCGTCTGCAATGGCGCGTACCGCCGCGGTAGCACCGCCGGGGGTCACGCTCTGCTCTGCCTCTCCGCGGATCGAGCCACCCTGACCGGCAGTGTATACGACCTCATATTTGCCGTCCACACCCTGTGCGAACAGGTCTTTGCCGTAGGACATTTTTCCGTTTTGTGCCAGAATACCGAGAACGCTGAAGGAAATGCTGAAAACAAAAAGCACCGAAACGGTTGCGATAAGAACTGCGGGGATTTTGATTTTTATGCGCTTGGCGGGAACCTTGCCGAGCTTTGCAATGGCATCGGCGCGCTGAAGCTCGGCTATGTGCGAGCTATCACCGCTGAGCTCTACCATCGTTATCAGTCTTTCCTCAAGGCCGTAGCGGTCGATGTACTGTGCCGCCGTTTTTTCGGTCAATCTGTATTTGAGAAAATACAGAAGCGCACCCGACACTCCGCCGAGCAAAAGACCTGCTACCGCTCCGATCCAGATGCTTCCGAAGCGGAACATCCAATAAAGGAAAGCGAAAGTCCCATTGACGATGGAAGCCACACCTATACCACCGATAACCGATTTGAAAACGCTCTCGGCAAAAAGGCGTTTATAATGTTTGCCAAAAATTTCTTTTACGTTCATTTGCGTATTCCTTATAAAAGTATTTGTAAAATTGGGATCTCCCAATGAATTTTCAAAGTTAGTGTTTTTTGTCCACCATCGTACCACGGGAACTGTTTCCCGTGGTACGATGGTTTTATTTTGTTTTAGCCTCTTTTGAAGCTATCCCCTTTACTGCTCGGTAAAGGTGACCTCAAAGGTGCCTGTCCTTTTGGAATCCTTATATCCAACACCGATATAATAGGTGCCTGCCTTTGAGAATGTGTGGGTGTAATTGATGTTGTAGGTCGTGGTGGAAGCATATTCAAGCAACTGCTTGCCGTTCTCATCGTAGATCCAGATCTTGTGATTTCCCGTACCTGCGGGCGTGGAAATATTCCATTTGTCGCCTGCCTCTACGGTCAGCTTGTAATAATTCGGTGTGCCCTTGGTTCTGATATCGACCGCATAGGTCTCGCCGCTTGCGATGTCATAGGCGTATTCCTTGGACTGTCCGCGCAAATACGCTTCGATGTAAGCGGCCTCATCCATAAAGCTTGCGTACAATGCGGTTTTTTGGGTGCTGTAATAAGCTTCAGCCAAAGGCTCTCCGCTCAATTCCGCACTGTCGTACCAACCCATAAAGACATAACCCTCGCGCTCTGCCACGGGAAGCTTTATGACATCGGCGCTTGTCACAGGATCGATCGGAACGCCCTCACCCGTTTGGAAGGTGTAGGTGATCTCTTCACCCGTATATCCGCCAAACATAGGCTTGCCCTCATTCCAGCCATCCTCCCAAGAGCTCGGGATATCGCCACCCTTGACAAAAATGACCTCAAGATTGGTACATTCGCCAAAGGTGAAGCTATCGCTCACCGCAACACTTGCAGGGATGATGACCTTGGTTATGGACGTATCATAGTAGAACATATAGGGTGCAACCTCATAAGTGCCGTCGGGAAGCGTGACCTCGCTGCTATCACCCTCGTAGCCGATGAGTCTCTTGATTCCGTTTACAGTAGTGAAAACGAATTCGCCCTCACGGAAAACAACAGAGGCTCCCTTGGTGGGCGTGTAGATATTTACCTTTACGCCAACGAGTGGATTGGTGTAGACATAGTCGATAGAGGTGTTCTTTTTCAGGGTTGCTTCTGTTATTGCCGACAGATTGTAAACTTCATAGAGCTTAGCGCATCCGGTGAAGGCATAGTTTCCAATGGATGTAACATTCTTGGGGATCGTTATCGAAGTCAGCGCATTGCAATTTCTGAATGCATAACCGCCGATAGAAACAAGTCTTTCGGGAAGCACCACGCGTCTGAGCTGATAGCATCCGTCAAATGCATATTTTCCGATGGTCAAGGGAGCTGTTCCGCCCTCCTCAAAGATAACCTCCTTGAGGCTGGTGCAATACTGGAAGTTTTTGTCCTTGATCTCAACGACCTCTTTGGGAATAATGAGCGTCTTTACGTTAAGCTTCGGCGGGAAATAAACAACTGCGGTCTTGGATGCGGTGTAGATGATTCCGCTGATAGAAACGAAGTTCTTGTTTTCGGTTGCGATATCAAAGCTGCCGATGGACGTGCCAAAGAAGCATTGGTCTCCGATCTCTGCAACACTTGCGGGAATGTACATATACGAAAGGCTCGTACAGTTCTCAAACATCTTTGCGGGCAGACTGTCGGCTCCTGTGTCCATTTCAACACTCGAAAGAGCCTTGCATCCCGAGAAGAGGCCCTCTCCGAGCTTGACGGTCGCGCGGTGGATAGCGATCTCTGCAAGAGACGTGCATCCCGCGAACGCGTAGTTGCCAAGCGTTCCCACAGACATCGGAATGTGGAACTCGGCAAGAGACGAGCATCCATAGAATGCATAGTCGCCGATCACCGTGCAGTTACCGTCGCTTTCAAAATCAACCGATCCAAGAGAGATGCAGTTATAGAATGCGCCGTTGTTTTTAGCACCGCCTATCTCCCCGACCAAGGCGGGAATGGTGATGCTTTCAAGAGAGGTACAGCCCCAGAAGGTGCCGTCGGCAATTTTTTGCAGCTGCGAGCCCGATCCAAAGGATACTGCCTCAAGAGACGAGCACTTGTAAAATGCCGATGCGCCCAACGTCTTAAGGCTTGCGGGGAATGCAACAGAAACAACGGAAGAGCCCTTGAACGCTTCGGCTCCAACCGATTCAAGACCTTCACCGAATGTCACGTTCTCAAGCTTTGTGGTGCTTTGGAACGCGCCGCTGCCAACGCTGACAACACCGCTCGGGAAGTGCACGGATACCAAAAGCGTGCCTGCAAAGGCGTTGTCGGCTATTTCGGTCAATTCATACGTGTCCGCCACCTCAAACGAAAGAGCGGAAAGCTTTGCTCCGAGGAAGGCATCCACGCCGATGATCGCCAATCTTGCGGGGAGCTCGAGAGTGCTCACGCCACAGCCGCTGAATGCGCCGTCACCGATAACAAGCTTATCTGTGCCGCCTTTGGCAAAGGTAAGGCTCTTAAGTGCGGCGGTGTTTGCAAAGGCATTATTTCCTATGATCTCAACGGTCGCAGGAATGATGACGGTATTGAGCGACGCACAGTTTTCAAATGCGCCCTCGTTGATCTCGCGAAGCCCTGCGGGCAGGATAACCGCCTCAAGCAGACTGCCTGCGAACGCGTGTTTTCCTATGGAAAGAACACTATCCTTTACGGTGTATTCCTTGTCGGTGCGTCCGTCGGGGTAGAAGATCAGAGACGTTTTATCAGCGTTATAAAGAATGCCGTCATCGGAAATGAAGCTTGCATTTCCCTTTTCAACGAACAGATTTTTCAGTGCGGTACAGCCGTCCAGCACTGCAATGTCAAAGCTTGCAAGGCTCTTGGAAAGCGTAAGGCTTTCAAGCCCCGAAGCGTTTACAAACGCGCCCTCGCCAAGCGATACGACACTGCTCGGGAGAATAACGGTTGTGATAGACCGACAGCCAAAGAATGCGTAGTCGCCTATGATGGAAACGCTGTTTCCTGCAAAGCCGATGGAAGGAATTTGCGAGCATCCGCAGAAGGCATAGCTGTGAATCTTGGTGACGGTTGCGGGAACGACCACCTTGCCGCCAAAGGATACCGGACAGAAAACGAGCTCGCGCAGATCTGCGGTGTAGAGAACACCGCCCTCTACCTTGTAAGCGCCGCCATCCTCTGCTGTGATCGTGGAAAGAGCCTCTGCTCCGAAGAATACCAATGCACCGTCGGCAAGAGGAGCCAATACCTCTCCGTTTGCGCTGACGTATGCGGTAAGTCTTTTGGGAAGCTCAATCGATTCGAGCTTCGATTGGTTTTCAAATGCGCCGTATCCGATGGTCAAGGGATAGGCGTTGGCATCTTTCTCGAAGATGATCTCGGTCAGCTTTCCAACAGACGTTGCAAAGGCATAGTGACCGATACCAAGTCGATCGTAGAACGCGCCGTACTCCTCGATGGGAGCCAGATTGCGAACGCTTGCAGGTACTGTAAAGCTTTCGAGTCTGGACTTGTAGAAGCAATAATCGCCGATGGTTGCAAGTCTCGAATCTGCGGGGATATTCACCTTGAATCCCGTATCGCCTGCGCTTGCAAAGCAGTAGGCACCGAGCGTTGTTACGTTGGGGGAAAGATCAACCCTTGTAAGTCTTGTGCAAGAAGCAAACACGTTTCCGCGCTCGATGGAGAACATCTCAACGCCATCGCTCTCATAGCTTCTGCGATAGGTCGTTCCGATAACGAGATCGGGAGAATCTGCCGTCCCCTCAAAAACAACGGTGGTGAGGAGCTGGCAATTTTCAAACGCGCGCGCGCCAATAGAATGGACGCCTGCGGGAATGGTAATCGTGCTGATCGGTACCTGATAGGTGTTTGCCGATGCCGCAAAGGCATACGCTCCTATCGTTTCAAGGGACGCGGAAAGCTTAACGCTCGTAAGCGCTTGACACTCGTAGAATGCGTAGTTGCCGATCGTCTTGACCGAATTGGGGAGAGTGATCGATGTGAGTCTTGCATTCTGATAGAACGCATAGTCACCAATGGTGGTGAGCTTGGAGTTCTCGGCGGTAAATGCAACGGCAACAAAGCGGTGTGCCGTGATGTAGGAATAATTCTCACTGTGTCCCGAGAAGCAGTATTCTCCGATCGAGGTGACACTTGCGGGTATTGTCAGGGTTGCGCCGTTATTGTTGCTCGGATAGTAGAATGCGTAATCTCCGATGGTTTCAAGACCTTCGTTCAAAACGATCTTTTGATAGAAGATCTCTGCGAATGCGTATTCACCTATCTCTTTGGTGTGTGAGGGCAGAACAAAATCGTATCCCTCAAAACGAGCCTTCTCAAACGCAGATTTTGCAATGGTAAGCTCCTCTGCATGGGTATCTCCCTCAAATACAATTTCGCCTATGTCCGTTCCCTTGAATGCCTCTTCGCCGATGTAGGAAACGGTGTTGGGAATAACGAGCATAGAAAGGGATGTGTTTCCGCTGAACACGCCTGCGGCGATCGTAGTTACTGTGTCGGGAATGGTGTATTCACCGCCCCTGCCCTGCGGATAGTAAACGATCTCGGTTTCATCCTTGCTGAATACAACGCCGTCGATACTGATAAAATACGGGCTGTTTGCATCGACCTTGACCTCGGTGAGCGAGGTGCATCCGCTGAAGATGCCGGGGATCTTGGATACGTTTGAAGGAATCTCTACCGTTGAGAGCATTGTGCAGTTGTAGAATACGTTACGGCCAAATTCAAGAGCCTTTTTGCCGCCCTCAAATGTTACCGTTTCCAAAGACGTGCAATTTTCAAATGCGTTGTCTCTGATCTCTGTAACAGACGAAGATATCGTAAATTCACCAAGAGCCGTACAGCCCGAGAACGCTCTCTCGCCGATGACGGAGATCTGACTTCCCGTCTCGAACACGACCTCGGAAAGCTGCTCGCATTGCGCAAAGGCATTGTCGCCAACGGTGACCGAATTGAAGCCCTTACCAAGGAAGGTGACGTTCTCTATGGAAAGACCGTAGAAAGCATACTCGCCTATGTAGGTTACAGTATTGGGTACTACAACAGAGGTGATGTTTTGGCAGCCGACAAACGCTCCCGCGCCGATAGATTGCGTGCCGAGTGCCAGCTTGATCTCGCCCTCTCTTGCAACGGGGCAATAGATCAGTTGACTTCCGTCGGCGGAATAGATCATGCCGTCAACAACGCTATACTTCTTCGAGCCATCGGCAACGCCTATGGACACAAGAGAATCACAGCCAACAAAGGCATAGTCGCCGCTTTCGATGATCTTGCCCGACGTGCTGATGTAATACTTGGACAGTTCAATGGACGAAAGGCGCGCAGGGATAACAAAGCTATCAAGTGCCCCGCATCCTGCAAAGGCTCTCTTTCCGATCGTGAGCTCCTTTTCGTCGCCTGCCGCGGCAACCTCAAAGGAAACCGATTTCAGCGATGCAGAATTTGCAAACGCATCGTTTGCTATTTTTGTAACATCCTTGGAAATGACGACCGTCTCAAGAGAGGAGCCGAGGAATGCGCCCTCGCAAACTTCACAAACGCCATTGGGGATGCTGTAACTGCCCTTTCTACCTGTGGGCATTCTCAAAAGCGCGGTTCCGTCCGTTTTGTTTTCAAAGAGAACGCCGCCTACCGATTGGTAGCGCGCAGAACCAACTCCCGAAACCTCGTATACGTTGATATGAGTGAGCGAATCACAGTCTGCAAAGGGATCGAGGTTGGACATTACCTCTACCGTTGCAGGAATGTTTATCGTTTTGAGGGATCTGCATCCCATAAACGCGTTGCCATCCACCATCGCTACGGGAAGTCCGTTATGATGGGACGGTACGGTCACATCTGTAATGAGCGCGATCTTCGGCCCTGCGGAAACCGAATAGACATCCTTTCCGTTCACCTTTACGGGTGTGAAAACGAGCGTTTCGTCGATCCAGAAAGCATAGACCTCTGCTCCGCCGAGCTGATTCCACGGAACAAGGCTCTTGCCCGAGCCGTCGGTGTACTGCGTTCCCTTTCCGTAAGGAGCGCTGAACCATCCGCCAAAGGATACTGTTACGTCGTCGGCGGTGGGAACCTCGAGGGTGTATTCTCTCTCGTACTCAACGGTGCCGTTCACACCGACTCCGCTACCGCCCAAGCCATAATTGTACGTGATCTCATATTTTTGGGGAATATAATGCGCGTAAAGCGTAACGTTTTCGTTTATTGTGAACGTGGGGCCTGCTATTTCCTTGCCGTTCACAAAAGGACCGCCGGGCACGTTATACCAGCTTACAAATTGATATCCCGTTTTTGTGGGGGTGGGTAGGTCTATCTCGTCCGATGCGGCTTTGAACTGCACGTCGATCGCACTTCCACCCAAAGTATCAAAGGTAATCGAATACGCCGTTACCGAAAGGGTGACCCACTCGGAGCGGCTCTCGCCGCAAGCAAAACGGAGCTTTACCGTATTCTCGCCTGCGCGGTCAAAGGTAATGTTCGCCCGGGTCGCTCCTCTTATTTCGGCGATCTCTCCGTCGTTTACCTGAACCTCATAGAAATCGGCGCCGATAACGCCATCCCAAAGCAGGACGCCGTTTGCATATTTGGGTTCACCGCCCAAAGCAAGGTGATAGCACTTGACGGGGTCTGACCACGCCGAAGCGGTCTCGCCAAGGGCGCGCAGTTTGATCTCGTAAAGTCCCCCCTGCTCCGTGCCTGTGACCGTGGAAAGATCAAACCTGTTCTCGCTCGTCTGGTACACCGTGCCGTTGACCGAGATCTCATATCCCGAGGCTTCTGTATCGGCATTCCAAGTGATGAGCGTTCCGACGAGGATAATGCCGTCGGGGGTTTTGAGAGCGGTTTTGTTTATTTTCGTTTCAATCGGATCGGGAGAAATATATCCCTCGGCGATCGGATAGACCTTGACGGTGATCTCTCCGTTTACCGAAGAACATTCCTTGAGGTCTACAAAGGTTTCGCCATTGTTTTTGATAAAGCCGTGATCGTGAAGCGCGTTTCCGCACAGAACGGAAACCATATAGTGTTGAGCACCTTCAACGGGAGTCCAACTGACGATGTTGGTCTCTGCATTCCATTCGATTCCGCCAAGTGGCAAAAGCTCTCTTTTGTAGACAAATTCATCCGAAACAGAGGTCAGATAACCTTCGGCAACCGCCTTGACAATGAATTTAATACCGTCTTTTGTCATTGTGCAGTTTGCAAAGCTAAAGGTTTTGGAGCTGCCGTTATCAAAATCGGTATGTTGGTGCTCGCTGTTTCCGCACACGACTGTGACAAGATATTTTTCGGCATTCGGAACACCGTCAAAGACCAGGGTAGAGTCACCCGAAACGAAGAGTCCGCCAACCTTATCAAGTCCCTTGTTCACATACGTGTAATAGGACGCGGAATTATCCTCCTCGCCCGTGTTTGCACAGGCTACGACCTTGATGCGGTATATACCGGCAGGATAATCTCCAAAGGAGATACCGACGCTTGCCGTACCCGTTGATCTGGAGAGCAAAACCGTTCCGTTTGTATCGGTCAGCGTCACATCGTAGGAGCGTGCGCCCGATACGGCAGTCCAGGAAACTCCGTTTTCGTTGACCTTAAGGGAAGGTGCTTCTATCTGCGTGCTTCCCACCTCGCGCCACACGGCAAAGAGTGTGGTGTTCTCGGTGAGGACGATTTCTTCCGTCCACTTGTACGAGAGTTTTGATGCATCGCTATCGGTGCTGATCCACCATCCGCCAAAGGTAAAGCCCTCTCTTTCGGGAGTCGGTGCGCCAAAGAGTCTGCCGCCCGTTGTGGGCTTTGGCAAGAGAGCCTCGCCGCCCTCGTATCCAATATCAAACGAGACCGTATATTCACGCGCTCCGGTATCCTCTATCCATCTTGCATATATGGTGGTATCCGATGTAATGATGTCAGAGGAAAAGGTAAAGGGTTGCTTACAGTCGCTATCCTGATACCAACCAACAAACAGGAAATCTTCCTTGACGGGGTCGGCAGGCTTCTCTACCGTTTTTCCGTTTGTAACTTTTACGTCAGCGACCTCTGTACCGCCGTTGGTTTCAAACCTTACGGTATACTCGACCTTTTCCAAAAGACGCATCGTTGCGCCATCCCAGGTCAGTGTTACAACACCGTTTTCGTAGGATGCGGTAACACTATCCTCCGCACCCGATCCAAAGCAGAGCTTTAGCACAGAGCCCTCTGCTGTGTAGCTTCCCGTTACGGCACTTCCGTTATAGAGGAGAACGAATGAGCCGTCCTTGTTCAGCGTCAGCTCACATTCCTTGCCGCCGATGCTGTAATAAACACCTGCCCCTGCCCATTCGGTTACAGGGGGTGTTTCGGGTTCGGTGTCATTGTTCGAAACAGATGTAATGATCAAAACAGCACCAACGATCAAAGCCACGGATGCAAGGATCGCCGAGACAAGTATGATATTCTTTTTTTGGCTGAACCAAGCCAATACTTTCTTTGTAATCTGATCGCCTTTACCGTTTTGTGTATTTTGGTTTTTTTCTGAGTTTTTCATATTTTTAAGCATTCAGCAATACGCTCCATCTCATATACTTTTATAGGACGGTAATTTGAGTTAACACCGCAAATCCGCCACGCAAGCGTGGCGGATAGGTCATTATACTAAAAGTGCTGCAACAAAAACGAGACCGGATTTCTCCTTTGTGTATGCCGCAAAGGTCGCCTCGCCAAGATCCAGTGTAAAGTCGGCATAAAGTGCATCCCATTCGGACTGCTCTATATCGATAGCAGTACCGACGGAAAGCTTATAGATCTCCTCTTGATCTCCCTTGGCATCGAACTTGATTCCGATGGCGATCTTTTCGACAAGCTTTCCGTCGCGAATCTCGTAGACGAAGGCTTCGTAGTCGCATTTAATGCCATCATTTTTGCTGTCCTTATAATATCCCGGAATGATTCTCTCCTTGACATGGATGAGTCCGTCAGCATCGATGAAAGCGGTTCTCAGATCGTTATACGAATCGAGCAGAACGACCTCTCCATCAACCTGCGTGAAAATGGCAAAGATATTGAAATTGCCATCCAAAAGGATAAGTTCCTCAACGCCGTCATCGTTCAGATCCTTCTTGGCAGATCCAACGGTTGCGATCTTTTCCTTTGTTACAAGGAAGTATGCAGCAAACAGCTTGTTGTAGAGCACGAAATCTGCTTCGCTCCTAAAGATCATTCCCTCATCGTACGCGCCGCCGATCCACCTGCTTCTGTTCCACTTGCCCTCCACTGCCAAGGAGTGCATATTTCCAAAGGTTTTGATGATAGCATCGTAGGTGGAAAAATCAGCCTTGATCGTAGGAGTACCCGTTGCGATCAGCGCGGGATTGAATACCAGGTTGCTGAGCTTGGTCAAGCGGGTAGAGGTTTCCCAATAGTAGACATACTCGTTTTTGATGACGTCGTAGTCTTCTTTAGCCAGCTCGGTCCTCGTTCCGTCCTCGGAGATGTAATAATAGATATCATTTGAGTTGGAAATATCGTCGTCGGGATCTTCCCAACCGTATACGATACCGACAAGCTTGCCGTCAACCAAACGCGTGATATGATTCCCAAGGAATTTATAACCGTCTTTGGTGTTGAAAAATACAGTGCCGTCGTTTTGCAGATATCCCATTCCGCTCTGGAAGGTCGTAACCAAAACGGGGGCTTTCTCCTTGACGGTGAACATTGCATACAAACGGTTGGTGTTCTCAATCAAGAACAGCTCGTCGTATCCATCATCGTTGATATCCTTATAGGAGTAGCCGAAATTCTTGGCGGGATCGTAGTGACCGACTACCTCATAGAGAGCATCCATATAGAAGGGCTCGTCTTCACTATCGCCCCGCGACGGAAGCTCGGTGGTCTGACTTTTGAAGAGAACAAGATATTTATATTTCGCCACGATTTCGTTATACAGAGATCTGCCGCCGTCCGTGGGCCAATCGGGATCCTTGACTCCGCAAACAAGGCAAGCACCCTTTTGGTACGTGTGCGCACAGGCAACACCGCATTCGCTGCAAACGCCCTCTGTAAAGGTGTGTGTGCAGATGGATCCGCAGGCTGTGCACGTGCCATCGGTATAGCTGTGCGTGCAAGCAGCTCCGCACGTCTCGCAGATGCTATCGGTGTAACTGTGAGAGCAAGCAGCTCCGCACGTTTCACACACGCCATCCTCATAGTTGTGCGTGCAAGCGACTCCACACGTCTGGCACGCGCCATCCTTGTAGCTGTGCGTGCAAACAGTTCCGCATTTTGTGCACGTACCGTTCGTGTAGCTGTGCGTGCAGGTGGGCTCTTTATAGTCAGGATCGATTTCTCCACAGTCAACGCAAACGCCCTTTTGGAAATCATGTTCGCATTTGCTGCACGCCGTCATAAGGGCAACAGACATCAATACCAGGACGATTGCAACCGAAAGTATCATTTTCGCATTTTTCTTCATGTTTTGCCTCCCGTTTTCTCTCTTTTACAAATTGAGAATTTAAGCGATATTTATTATATAATATTTATATTACCATATACAAGCATATTTGTCAAGGTTTATATACCTAAAACCCGACATATTTTTGCAAGGAGAACTGTTTTTGTAGCATTTTCAAATCCCCACACGCGATACAGGAACATTTTACCAAATCCCTGTTTCCTCTTCACGTGTCGAAAAATGTTGACAAATACCGAGAAATGTGGTATAATAAGCCGTCGCACCTATGACTCTTAATAAAAGAACAGGAGAATTTTATGAGTATCACTATTAAAGAAGTGCTGACGAAAAAGGACTTGGTACATTGGGTCGAGTTCCCCAATAAGCTGTACCGCAACAATGAATTTTTCGTCCCGTTTTTGAGGGAAGATGAAATAGATACGTTCACAAAAGAAAAAAATCCTTCCTATGCGTTCTGCGAGACGCGCCTGTTTTTGGCGTACCGAGACGGCGAGATCGTTGGCAGAATTGCAGGACTGATCAACCACGCCTACAACGAAAAATGGGAACAAAACACCATCCGTTACACAAGATTTGATTTTGTTGATGATCACGAGGTCTCAAAAGCGCTCCTCGATGCCGTCATCACTTGGGGACGTGAGCGCGGTTTTGGTGAGATTATGGGACCCATGGGCTTTAACGACACCGACCACCAAGGTATGCTCGTTGAGGGCTTTGATCAGTTGAATATGTCTGTCACATTTTACAACCACCCCTATTATATGGAGCACATGGAGCGCTTGGGGCTTTCCAAATCGATCGACTGGATCGAGTACAAGATCGCCTGCCCTGCCGAGGTGCATCCGCGTATTCAAAAGCTTTCGCAACGGCTCCTCGATAGCGGCAAATACACCGCAGTTACCTACACCGACAGAAAGGTTTTGTATAACGATGCCTTTGAAGCGTTCAAGGTCATTGACGAAGCCGAGGCGGTTCTTTACGGCACCGTTCCGCTCACCGATGCGGTCATTAAAAATATGATCGACAACTACATCCCTTTGGTGGATCTTGATTACATCTGCTCGGTTAAAGATAAGGAAGGTCATATTGTAGCATTCGGCGTTATGGTTCCCTCTCTTGCAAAAGCGTTCAAAAAAGCGGGCGGCAAAATGTTCCCGTTCGGCATCGTTCATATGCTCAAGGCATTGAAGCTGCCAAACGATACGCTTGAAATGTATTTTGTAGCAGTTGACCCCCGTCACCAAATGTTTGGCGTTCCCGCTATTTTGATGGATACGCTCACCCGTAAATGCATTGACAAAAAGGTAGTATGCTGCGAAACAGGACCTATGCTGGAAACCAACAAAGCCGTTCACGGTATGTGGAGATACTTTGACAAAGAACAGCACAAGCGCCGCCGTTGCTACACCATGGCAATTTAAGGAGGGACTATGAGCGATCAGAAAAAGCAAGTTATGCAGGTTGTAAAATTCACTCTGTTTTCCATCTCCGCAGGCATTATTCAAGTCGCTTCATTTGCCCTTTTGGAGATCTTTATCAAAACCTATTGGATCCCGTATTTGACCTCTTTGCTCCTTTCCATTGTTTGGAACTTTACACTCAACCGCAAGTTTACTTTTAAGTCTGCCGCAAACGTCCCCATTGCCATGGCAAAGGTACTGGGCTTCTATGCGGTCTTTACTCCCCTTTCCACATGGCTTGGAAGCTTGGCAGAATCGGCGGGCGTGCATGACTTTTTGATTTTGGCAATTACAATGATTGCAAACTTCGTTCTCGAATTTCTCTTCTGCAAATTCGTGGTCTATCGCGGACAAGAGGACACACTGCAAAAATAAAATAAGCAATTTCATCGTTTAACAAAAAAGAGGGGGACACCCTCTTTTTTTGCACCCGCGTAGCAATATTTGTGCTGTTGATATTGACAAAAACCCCTCTTTGTGATACAATGTGTATAAACCAAATTTGCGAAATTATGGCAAAGGAGAATTTTTATGAAAAAGGTTATTGCCCTTGTCGCCCTTATGCTGGCGGCACTGATGCTGCTTGCATCCTGCAATCCTACTAACAATTCACAATCCACAACGCCGGAAGAGACCTCGCCGGAGACAACCACTCCCGAAGTAACCACCCCGAGCACTGAGACCCCCGATTTTAGCGTTCCCGACGAGCCTGTTTTTCGACCTAAAAAGATTCTGGCTATCGGCAACAGCTTTAGCGTAGACGCTATGGAGCACCTTGGCGAAATTTTGGTTGGCGAAGGCTATACCGATTTCGTGCTCGGCAACCTTTATATCGGCGGTTGCTCCTTAGACAATCACAAAAGTCACATCCTCAGCGGTGCCGCAGATTATAGATTTTACGTCAACACGGGTAGCGGCTGGACGTGGACCGAGAACAACAGCATTCAGCACGGATTGGATTATACCGATTGGGACGTTGTCACCGTTCAGCAGGTGAGCGGATACAGCGGTATTCCCGAATCTTACGGCAATATGCAATTTATCATTGACTACGTAAGAAAAACGGTAGATCCCTTTGTAAAGGTTTTCTTCCATATGACTTGGGCATATCAATCGACCTCAGGCCATGCCGATTTCGCCAAATATGACAAAAACCAAATGACGATGTATAACGCCATCATCAACACCACGCAGTCGTTGGTTGTGGGTAACTGGAATATTGAAGGCTACCTGCCCAGCGGAACGGCTATTCAAAATCTGCGTACTTCCTATCTTGGCGATACCCTCACCCGCGATGGCTACCACCTCTCCCTTGATATTGGCAGATACACAGCGGCTCTTACCTGGTATAAGGAATTGACGGGGGCAGATATCGATGACCTGACAACCGTTCCTAAAAAATATCTCAACGTTGCACAGCATCTCCCCGCTATCAAAGAGGCAGTGAACAACGCCATTGCCAATCCCTTTGAGATCACTCCATCTACCTTTACCGAGCGCGAGATCATCCTCGACAAAATGACCGATGCCGACATAGCATACCTGAGGAGCCTGAACCTCAACCCCGATGATTACAATGTGCTCGCCCTTGATATGACAGTTGGCGCATATTACAATTCAACTGATGCGAGCACATCCAATTTGGTTACCAATGCAGGTAACAGTGCCGGGTATATTGCAACCGGAATCTTTAATAAAAACACGCTTCCTGTTGGCTCGGTTGTAAACATTTTGCCCGGTTATCAATACCGTCTTGAGGGTTGGCAGACTTTAGGGGTAAAAAATGCTCTCGCTCGTCGCGGCAACAGCACGAGCGGTTTCATCGTTGATGCATCCTTGTACGAGGATTACAACTACATCGGCTTTAATCTCTCCAAAACCGCCGGCGGTCACCCCAATGACAACGACCTCGATTGCTTCCGTATTTACGTGCCGAAGGTAATTGAAGAATAATACAACAAAGGACACCCCCGGGTGTCCTTTTTGTGCGGATAACCAAACAAAACCTCTTGCAATACTTCCATCTTTGTGATATAATAGAAACATCAATCAATCCAAAATCCGAAAGGAAACATTATGGATACTGTGAAAAAACCAAGGTTTGGACTGACAAACAATCAGCTCAAGATCGTTGCAATGGTGAGTATGCTGCTCGACCACATGGGGCTTTTGTTCTTCCCCGGCGTTTCGATCTTCCGCATTCTCGGCAGAATCGCCTTCCCAATTTTTGCATATATGATCGCCGAAGGATGTCGCTATACAAAAAACAGATGGAAATACCTCGGCATGATCGCAGGAATGGGCATCGTCTTTCAGATCGTTTACTTTGTGGCGATGCAGAGCCTTTATCAAGGCATCCTTGTCACCTTTTCGCTCGCGATCATTACCATTTATTCCATCGACGGTATTCTGCACGCCAAAAAGACTTGGGGGCGTCTTGCCGCCGTCGGCGCGCTTGCCTTTGTCGCTGTGTTCGTGTTTGTTCTTCCCCAAATCCTGACGGGAACAGACTTTGATATCGACTACGGCGTGTGGGGAATTTTGCTACCTGTTATCGTTTATTTTATGCCGAGCCGCCCGTGGCAGATTGGCGGAGCTTGTGCTCTGTTGCTCACAAGAGCGATCTATTACGGCGTTTTTGCCAATCCGCTCGTACCCGTGCAATGGTGGTCGCTTCTCACGATTCCGCTCCTGGCTCTCTATAATGGCGAGCGCGGAAAAGCCAAGATGAAATACGTGTTCTACATCTTCTACCCCGCTCACCTCGTTATCCTTTATGGAATTGTAATATTGATTGCACTGTTGAAATAACAAAAGAGTCGCCGTTTCCATTTTGGAAACGGCGGTTCTTTTTATTGTTCTTTTTTGTTCTTGAATACAAAAAGCTTGCTGATAATATAGTTACAGATGATGATAGCAATAGACGCCACAAACTTGGAGGCTATCTCACAAAGGTTAACGGTCTTGCCAAACAACTCTGCCGCCGTCCACGCGGGAATGAACATACCCAAAACCAGTGTTAAACCAATGGTGATGACGTAATCCAAACCGAGCGTGATCACTCGTCCGCCTGCAAAAGGCAGGAGCTGTTTCCACAACGGTGTGGATCTATCCGCTTCGGTAAACACCCACGCGCGGTTGGTGAAGAAAGCAAACAGTCCTGCACACACCCATTGGATAAGCTGCGCCGCCGTATAGAGCGCAAGATAACGTGCAGAGGTTGTCTCCTCCGCGGGGATGCAAAAGATGGCACGGCCACCGAACAGAACGGCGTAATACATACCCCATCCCACAACGGTGGTCAAAAAACCAAAGATGAGATACATCAGCACCTCTCGGTGTTTTGCCCATAAGGCTTTGATCTTTTGAGTCATATTATGCCTCAATCTTGTAGGTGGTGCCTTCCTTGGTATCGATCAAGGTAACGCCTTTTTCAAGAAGATATGCACGAATACGGTCGGCCTCGGCGTAATTCTTGGCTGCCTTGGCTTCTTTTCTCTCAACAATGAGACGCTCTATCTCTGCTACAAAGGGATCGTCACCTGCGGGAGCTTCTGTCTTTTCTTCCTTCTCGGCGTTCAGCTTTGCGGCGTTCTCGAGAAGGTTGAGGCAGAGGACGGTATCAAAGTCGGCGAGAGCCGCTTTTTTGGTAGCGTCGTTGGTTTTTGCCTTGAGTACGTCATAAACTGCGGTCACCGCCAACGAGGTATTGAGGTCGTTGTCAAGCGCCTTGACAAATCCGGCCTTGAGCTCGGCAAGAGCTGCTTCGTCAACCGCTCCATCCTCTTTCAAGGAAGCGATGCGCGCGATGAGCTTGTTGTAAGCGACCTTTGCGTTCTCCATGTTCTCCCACGAGAACACAAGCGACTTGCGATAGTGCGATTGCAGGCAGAAGAAGCGATAGACCATCGGATCAAAACCCTTTTCGGTGAGCAAGGAAACCGTCAAAAATTCGCCCTTGGACTT
>JAZNZC010000084.1:0-8906 GCA_045594745.1 Eubacteriales bacterium | reverse complement strand
AGAGCAGAAGAAGAGCGATCTTCAGTTGACTGTTGCCGCTTCTATGAAAAAGGTCGTTATGATCGAGGCTGGCGCTAACGAGGTCGACGACGACACAATGTATGACGCTATCATGAAGGCTCACGAGGAGATCAAGGATCTGCTCGGCTTCATCAATGGCATTATCGACGAGATCGGCAAGAAGAAGTTTGACTATCCCTCTTGCGAGCTCGACCACGATATGTTCGACGAGATCTTCGCTTTCTGTGAAAAGGACGTTATGAACGCTCTTGACACCGACGACAAGAACGTAAGAGATGCAAGAATGGTTCCCGTTAAGGATGCTATTCTTGAAAACTTTACCGAAAAATATCCCGAGCTCCCCGGTATGATGGAAGAGCTCATCTATAAGATCCAAAAGAAGATCGTTCGCCGTTGGCTGCTTGTTGACAAGAAGCGCGTTGACGGTCGCAGCATGGATCAGATCCGTCCCCTTGGCAGTGAGGTTGGCGTTCTGCCCCGCACACACGGTTCGGGTCTGTTCACCAGAGGTCAAACGCAGGTTTTGACCGTTGCAACTCTTGGCACTCTCTCCGAGGCGCAAATGCTTGACGGCATTGACAGCGAGACCTCCAAGAGATATATGCACCACTACAATATGCCCGGCTTCTCTACCGGTGAAGCAAAGCCCGTTAGAAGCCCCGGACGTCGTGAGATCGGTCACGGCGCTCTCGCCGAGAGATCTCTCGTTCCCGTTCTTCCCTCCGAGGAAGAGTTCCCCTACGCAATCCGTCTCGTATCCGACGTTGTATCCTCCAACGGTTCCACCTCTCAAGGCTCCGTTTGCGGCTCTACTCTTGCTCTGATGGATGCAGGTGTCCCGATCAAGGCTCCCGTTGCAGGTATCTCCTGCGGTCTGATCACCGCTGAGGACGGCTCTTGGGATACCATGATCGACATTCAAGGTCTTGAGGACTTCTATGGCGATATGGACTTCAAGGTTGCAGGTACTCACAAGGGTATCACCTCTATTCAGATGGACCTCAAGATCGACGGTCTTACCCCCGAGATCATTAAGAGAGCATTTGAAATGACCCACGCAGGTCGTGACTATATCATTGATGAAGTTATTCTGAAGGCTATCGAGGCTCCTCGCGCAGAGGTTTCCCGTTATGCTCCCAAGATGACCACCATGAAGATCGATCCTGACAAGATCCGCGAAGTTATCGGTAAGGGCGGCTCTGTTATTCAGAAGATCGTTGCTGACACCGGCGCGAAGATCGACATCGACGACGACGGTACCATTCGCATTGCCGCTATCAATGCCGAGCAGGCTGAAGCAGCAAAGGCTTGCATCGACGCCATCGTATTTGAGCCCGTTGTTGGCGCTGTTTATACCGGTACCGTTACCGGCATTAAGGAATTTGGATGCTTTGTTGAATATGCTCCCGGAAAGGAAGGCATGGTTCACATCTCCAAGATCGCTCCCCGCCGCATTGAAAAGGTTGAGGACGTCCTCAAGCTTGGCGACGTTGTTAAGGTAAAATATATCGGACTTGACAAGAAGGGCCGTATGGACTTCTCTATCAAGGACGCACTCGAAGGCTAATCGCCCAATTCTCATGAAAGGAGCAACACGACATGGGAAACAAAGCGACACAACCCCGTAGCTTTAACACGATACGCCGCAGTCAAACAAAGGCGCGCGCACAGCGTCGCAGAACGCAACGCGTTGTGTTGCTTGCCATATTTGCTACGGTAGCACTCATTCTTGTTTCGTTGTTGGTGCTGGGCGGTTTTGCAATCGTGAACGCCATCATTGATGCACGCCCCAACGATCAAGAGAACGATCCCCCTGCACCGCCCACCGCAGAGATCACCTTTGTGCAGACAACAAAATCTGCTGACGATATTCACAAAGGTCAACTGCTTTTGGTAAACGAACAAAACAGATATACCTTCCCCACCGGCGTGTCATTGCTTCGTATTTACGATAATATGACCACAAAACCGAACGGAAGCACCATCTACCGTCCCGTTTCCAATGATTACAAGCTCGAAGCAGAGGCGCTGCAAGCGCTCAATGCAATGATGTATAAGTACTACGAATTGGACGACGGTTCAACCTTTGCGATCTCCTCTGCATACCGCACGATGGAAGATCAAGAAGCCCTGAATTCGTCGGTTCAACCCGGATATTCCGACCACCACACCGGTTATTGTGTAGCTGTTCAGTATAGTGATCGTTCCAATTTGGAATCTGATCATTGGTTCTATCAAAATTGCTACAAGTATGGATTTGTGGTGCGCTACCCCGAGGGTAAGGAAAGCTTTACGGGTGTTTCCGATTACAAGCACTGCCTGCGCTACGTTGGTGTGGCTCACGCAACCTATATGTATGAGCATAACCTGTGTATGGAAGAATACCTTGATTTGCTAAAAAATTCTTATTCTTCCGCGGCTACGCGTCTCTCGATTACCGCCGCAGACGGATCCCTTTATGACGTCTATTATGTTGCGGCTTCCGGTTCGGATGTAACAACACTTGACGTTCCCACCAGCGATTTCTCTTATACTGTTTCGGGCGACAATCGCAGCGGATTTATCGTAACGGTGAAAAAGCCCACTCCCGCTGCATAAGGATCTAATCATTTGCATACCCTATCTATAATGACGGAGGAAATAAATATGGAAAACGAAAACATGATCATTGAAGAGGCTGTTGTAGCCGAAGGCGAAGAAATTATTATTGAAGAAGTTCCCTCTGATGCCATTGACGTAGTTGTTGAGGAAGAGCCCGATACAACTATCGATGACGTAGAAGAGATCGTTGGTGAGACCCTTGATGAGGATGCACAGGAAGAAGCTGCTCAAGAGGAGGCTGAAGAGGCTGAAGAAAGCGCAACCGAGAAGCTCTCCCGTAAGTGCCAAGAGGTAAAGGCTGCTTGCTGTGACACCATTGATCGCATCGTTTACGATCTGAAGGAGACCAACTTCAATCCCTATATCAAGCAAACTCGTATCACTCGCGTAGAGATCTACCGTAACATGAGCGAGGAAGAACCGATTGATACTTTTGAAACCACCGATGTTAAGAGCTACTCTGCAAAGGCTCTGGCAGTTGCAGGCGTTGCCGCTGCCCTTTTGGTAGTTGCATCGAATGGTATCGTTAAAAAGTTCTTGAAATAATGAAAATGCAAGAAGCCGACGGTTAAAACCGTCGGCTTCTACATTATGTTAAAAAATATTAGAGAGATGCAAGCAAAGCCTCTTCCATACGCTCTGCCATCTCCTTTTCGGGAATGCCAAGAGCGAGCGAGAGCTCGGTGTAAAGGAAGTTCTTAGCACGTGCGACCAAATCTCGCTCTCCTTCAGAAAGACGCTGGGTGCGATCGGGAAATTCATTTTTGCGAGTATATGCCGTTTTGATGATGCGTACCCACTCACACGGCTCGTGCTTTTGCATCGCCTCAAGATACTTGGCGCGCAAAAGCTTGCCGTTCTCCTCAACGATCGGAACGATCTGCGAAAGGCTCTCTAAAAGCGCTTCGGCACGTTCTACGTTCAAAAGCGGGCGAATAAAAATATTTTGATTATCCTTGGGAACATAGATCATTCCACTCTTATCGTGAATGGAGCGCATAATGTAATATTCTCTGTCGGCAGGCATTCCCTCAAGTGGTGCAAACTGAACGTCGAGAACCTTACAAATTCCTCCGGATTCGTAAAATACGTAGTCGTCTTTTTGAAAGCATTTTGGCATGATTCTGAACTCCTTCTCGTTGTCTACATATATATTATATCATATTTTTTCAAAAAATTGGTGGTTTTGGGGAGCAAATTCACAAAAAAGTAAAAAATGGAGACTGTATTTCCGTTACGGAAAGGCTATCTCCATTTTTTATTATAAATTATACTGTACCCAAAATACATCCTTAACACGTGCAAGAATTTCTCGCAGATCGTATTTAAGTTGTTTTGTATAAGTACGCAAGTCAGCACTCACACCATAGGCATCAATGCCGAGCTTTTCAGCAATGTAAAGCGCGCGATGCAAATGGTATTTTTGTGTGACGATAAGGATGCGCTTGCCTTTATGCTCTTCCAAAAGGTTCACAACGCTTTCGTAGGTGGAATACCCCTTGGGATCGATCAGAATCTTTTCTGCAGGTACGCCAAGAGAGATGGCTTCGCGCTCCATTGCGCTCACCTCGTCATAGCCCTCACTGCGGTCACCGCTCATCAGAATGTTATCGGCAAGCCCCACTTCATAAAGTAAAACGCCCGTTTTGACGCGATCCTGTAGCATATGGCTGGGAGTTCCGTCAGCGCGTACGGCACATCCCAAAACAAGAATAAGGTCAAAATGTTCATCGGCTGCACGCAGATCTCCGGCGGTTGTAATGCGCGATGCAGTTTTATGCCTTACGGCGGCACTGATGGCAAGAACACTTGCTCCAAAAAAGAGACAGATACCAAGGATCAGCGCGCACCACGGGATAAGCTTTCGCCACGCGAAGGAACGAAGGCGCCCCCAAATCGTGTGACAGATATTGGAGAGGAATTGGATTGCTTTTTTCAACAGGAATGGGCTCCTTTCGAGGATACGGAACAAAAACCGCTCGCTTTCATTATAGCAGAAAACGGGCGGTTTGTCAATTAAAAAGAGTTTTAATTGTAAGAAAGTTTTTAGAAGAAAGTTTTGGTCAAGCTTTTCTAAAAGCTTGCGGGGTGGAGGGGCAGCGCCCCCCAATTTTCGGCGCTTTTCTTTTTTTGTTAACTTTTTTTCTTTTGCGCCTACGATGTCAAAAGAAAAAAAGTGGCTAACAAGTTTTCGCAAACAAACAAGTTGTTTTTCTATATAAACTCCACAGCCACTTTTTCTTTGCTGGTAGGAGGCGCAAAGAAAAAGTTATCAAAAAGAAACGCCGAGGTTTTGTGTCGCGTGTTGCGTCACGCGACAAGGGCTACGCGCCCTTGACTGCGGAAACTTTTTGAAAAAAGTTTCATCAAAAACTTCTCCACGAAGTTCTTCTTTAGGACAACTCTTCCCTCAACGCGGCAAGCAATTTCTTCTCTTCTCGCGAAATCTTGACCTGCGTCAGTCCCAGTGCCGTTGCCGTTTGTTGCTGTGTCATATCCCTGAAATATCTCATAAGCACGATCTTTTGCCACAGCTCGGGCAGGCGGTGAATGCATTGCGCCAATGCAACTCTATCGCAAATGCGCTCGCTTTCCCTCTCGCTTTCTTCATCGGGGATCACTCCCTCGTAAGTAACAGTATCCTCACCGTAAACAAAATCTGACAGCGAGGTGATAGGCGACATCGCATCCAAGGATACGGCAGCTTCCTCCACGCTCACACCACAGCGAGCGGCAAGCTCTGCCACTCCTGCGTCTCTTCCCTCTTCCGCGGCGATGCGGTTCTTTTCACACATCAGCATAAGTCCCTGTCGCTTGTAAATGCGGCTGACCTTGATGGGTCCCTCGTCTCGCAGATGCCTGCGGATCTCCCCGATGATGAGCGGAACGGCGTAGGTGGAAAAAACAGTTCCACGCTCCTCGGAAAAGGAACGAATGGCTTTGATCATTCCGATCGTGCCGATCTGCACAAGATCCTCGTATTCGGTTCCACGGTCGAGAAAACGTCGTGCGACCTTGCGGACAAGACCAAGATTTTCCTCGACCAATGCCGCCTCTGCATCACTATCTCCCTCTCTTGCGCGGCGCAAAAGCTCTTGGTTGCGCTCGTAGAGTGTGCTTGTTTCCATTCCTTCACCTCACCGCAAAATAGCAACGGATGATTTTTTCATCCTCATTTATGTAACCGTTTGAGCAGAGTGACAGTGGTGCCTCTATCCTTACGACTGCTGACACGAAGCTCATCGCAAAAGCTTTCCATAACTGTAAAGCCCATTCCGCTCCGCTCGCCTGCGGCATCGGTGGTAAAGAGAGGCTCGCGCGCTTGCTTGACATTCTCAATGCCGCATCCGCGGTCTCGGATATCGATGCAGACAAGACGCCCCTCGCACAATTTGACCTCGATAATGATTTCGCCTGCTTCCTCGCGGTAAGCGTGCACGATGCAGTTTGTGACCGCCTCGGAGACGGCGCATTTGATGTCGGCGAGTTCTACCGCCGTTGGATTGAGTTGGGCGCAAAATGCCGCAACGGCGGCACGTGCCATTCCTTCATTAACCGAGAGCGACGGCAAAATGAGCTTCATTTCATTTTCTACCGCCGCGCTGAAATCGACTCTGTTGTTCTTCATTTTTTATATTCCTTTCACTTTTGTTTTCAAAATTGACACCATACGCTCCATACCTGCGAGCTTGATCATTTTCATCACGGCCGGACTTGGGTCAAGCAGTGCGAGCGTGCCGCCATACTTTTTGATCAAAGCGAAACGCCCCATAATGAGCCCGAGCCCCGAGCTATCCATAAAATCGACAGCGGAGAGCTCCAAGAGTACTTTTGCGGGCGACGTGGCAATGATGCGCTCGTCGACCTCGGTCCTCACTTGCACGGCACTGTGGTGGTCGATCTCCCCACCAATGTGCACCACCAAAGTTTCTCCCTTTTCTTCATACGAGACTTGTCCACCCTTTTTTAGCATTTTCTCACTCCTCTTTTTTGTTCTTTTTTCTTATTTTATCATATGGGGCGTAAAAAAAATGTAGCACCTTGCGGTGCGACGAAAAAATGTATTTACAAATGAGTAGGGTTGTGGTATAATAGGGTTTTGTAAGGACAACAGACATTTGGGGTATGATCCTCACAAGGAGACAGTATGACAAAGACGAAAAATTATAAAAAAACGTTGATTGCTTGCTATCTTGGGTTTATTACGCAGGCGATCACCTCAAACTTTGCCCCGCTCTTGTTTTTGACGTTCAAGGGTAGCTATGGAATCTCACTCGAAATGATTGCGCTGATTCCAATGGTGTTCTACCTGACACAGTTGCTTGTAGACTTGGTGGCGGTCAAATTTGCCGACATCATCGGGTACCGCACCTGTGTGGTGGTCTCGCAGTTGGTTTCGGCCGCGGGACTTATCCTGATGGCATTTCTGCCGGAATTGCTCCCCAACGCTTTTGTGGGTATTATCATTTCCGTTATCCTATATGCCATCGGCAGCGGTCTTGTTGAGGTTTTGCTCAGTCCTATCGTTGAGGCTTGCCCGTTTGAGAACAAGGCGGGCGTGATGAGTCTTTTGCATTCGTTCTACTGCTGGGGGGCGGTTGGCGTTATATTGGGTTCGACGCTCTTTTTTGCGGTATTCGGCATTGAAAATTGGAAGATTCTGACCATGATCTGGGCGGCAATACCGCTTGTAAACACCGTAAACTTCCTCTCTTGCCCGATAGAGAGATTGGTAGAGGACGGCGACGGAATGCGCACCGGTCAGTTGTTAAGAACACCTTTGTTCTTGCTGATGATCGTACTTATGATCTGTGCAGGCGCATCCGAGGCGACAATGACACAATGGGCATCTGCCTTTACAGAGTCGGCACTCGGTGTTTCCAAAACCGTAGGTGACTTGGTCGGCCCTTGTCTGTTTGCTGTTTTTATGGGAATAACCCGTGTGTTTTATGGAAAGAAAAGTGAGCAGCTTGACCTGACTAAGGTTATGTTGGTCTGCGGCTCTTTGTGTGTGGTATGCTACCTGTTGGCTGGTCTGTCGCCAAACGCGATTATAGGTCTTATCGGTTGCGCGCTCTGCGGACTTTCGGTCGGTATTATGTGGCCCGGAACGATTTGCATTTCCTCGCAAAAATGCCCCCGTGGCGGCACGGCAATGTTTGCCTTTTTGGCATTGGCAGGCGATCTTGGCGCGGCGGTTGGCCCCACAATGGTTGGCGGAATTGCGGATGCCGTTGGCGGCAACCTCAAAACAGGGCTTCTTTTTGCAACTTTGTTCCCTGTTATCATGATCGTTGGCCTGATTTTGCTTTTGAAAAAGTTTGGGAAACGGGGACAGTTAGGCAAGAATTAAAAACAGAATATACGATTATCCCCCGCCGCTTTGGTGGGGGATTTTTTGGTTTCCGAAAACCACCCGCTAAGTGGGTGGTTTTCGGAAACCAAAAATATACGGCATAGGTCGTGTGACCTATGCCGTATATTCTGTCAGAATGGATTAGTCAGCGTAAACGCTAACCTTCTTCTGAGACTTTGTCTTATGCTCGAACTTTACCTTACCATCGATAAGAGCGAACAGAGTGTAGTCCTTACCAACGCCTACGTTTTCGCCTGCGCAGATAGCGGAACCTCTTTGTCTTACGATGATGTTGCCGGCTACGACGGATTGACCGTCGGACTTCTTAACGCCAAGACGCTTGGATTCGCTATCACGACCGTTCTTGGTAGAACCGACACCTTTCTTATGAGCAAAGAACTGTAAACTGAGCTTTAACATCATTCTTATCCTCCTAATTTTTTTTGATTCCCTACTTGGAATCCCAGGGGTTTTGGTGAATTATTCTTCCCACGCTTTATCAATGACGGAAACGTCAAGATAATCGCCGTATTCCTCAAGCATATCACTGAGCTGACAATAGTAACCCATCATAATACCCGAAACTGCATATCTCTTATAATCGTCGGACTCAAACTCGGGAAGCGCCGATTTGGCTCTCACCGTAATTTTTGTCGCGCCCTCGTTGACGTCATAGTCAACAGACGAAGCATACGCAACCTCGATGGTGTTGATGACGAGCATTGTCATAGACGAGATAGCCGCGCACAAAATATCGTCGCCTGCCTCACCGTAACCCGTGTGACCTTGCTCTTGGAAGCCGTAGAACACTCCACCGCTTCTGAAAAACACGATTTTTGTCATCGTACTGACTGAGCGATTAGCCCTCGATGGTCAGGATCTGAACCTTGGTAAAGGGTTGACGGTGACCGATCTTCTTCTTTTCGTT
>JAZNZC010000083.1:0-10794 GCA_045594745.1 Eubacteriales bacterium | reverse complement strand
AGACCGCTTGGCCTCCGACTTTGTGAATAAACGGGGCGCGTGGCGCAGACGTGTTCGACCTCGATACCATAGAGGTCTTTGATGATCGCATCTGCACGCTTTTTAAATTCCACCATAGGCGGTAGATCCGCAGGAATCGTGTCTGTTGCCCACACCTCGCTGTGTATAATGCGGTGCAGGGGAAGTCCCAGGAGCTTGATAGCGCGGAGCATCGAAAGAGAGTCCTTGCCGTAGGAGATGCTTGCGACACAGATGGTGTTGGGATCGAAGAGAACGTCGTAGATTTCATTGATCCAAGACATTACAGACCAAACTCCCCCTTCAGATCTCCGTATGTGCGTTTCAGCGCAGCTTGGAAGAATTCATCCACGTCAAACGAGCTGTTCGGCTCGTCCTTTTTATCATCCGCGTACCAGGCGCACAGCGCGGCGTAATGGTCCTCGTAGTGATAGCCCTTCGCCGCGACCTTTGCGGAGAAGCGCTCCAGGTAGTTGGAAAAATCGGGGATCAGCTGCTTGAGCTTGTTGTACTCGTCCTCCGAGAGAAGCACGTTGGCAAATTTTCCAAACGGCAACAGCTCGCCTCTCACGCGGGCGGGCGCGCTTTTCTCTCTCGTATTCGTATTCGGATTGGATTCGTATTCGGATTGGATTACGGGGACATTTGATTGCACTTGATTGCATTTGATATCATCTGCTTGCAAGCGAGTGTCTGGCGAGGGGTATTTGCTTTTTTTGGAACGGATCTGCTGGTGCTTCTCCCACGTGCGCATTTGCAGGTACGGTTTTCCATCTACAAAGTAGAGGTCAATAATACCTGCCGACCGCAGTGATTGGAGAGCTTGCTCCATTTGCTTGTCCGTTACCGTTTTCAAGGGGAACAGACGCGCCCGCAGAATTGCGGGGCGCGCGTCCATTCTGCCGTAGTCGTCACAGTTGACGACCAAGCGATAAAAGAATACCTCCTCGAACCACGAAAGTGCATCCATTGTGTCACTCGTGCAGATGCTTTCTTTTATGATTCTGTTCGGCATAGGCACCTCACGCGCGCGGCGTTTCGCCGCTCGCCTTCAGATCGTCGCGAAATGCCTTGCACTCGCGGGAAAGCGTGCGGATCACCGCCATGTGGCGGCGCAGGAAGCGCTGCTTTTCCTCGGCGGTAGCCGCCAGGTAATAGCCGTGCTCGTCGTACTCGTTACAGATCAGCGCGCCACCCATGCGCTCTTTTTGCACCATCTTGCGCAGCACGCGCTCGGAGATGGCGAAATCCATCAGAAGGTCGCCCTCCTTGACCCCGTTGAGGTGCCCGATGGCGCCACGGCTTCGCAGATAGCACTCTACGGCGTTGCTGCACGGCTCGCCGCGCAGCTCCTGCACCTTCATGCAGAAGGCTTTGGCAAGTGCTTGCCATTCCTCCTCAGTCGGCACGGCACCCGCCTCGATACGGGAAATACGGTACTGGTCGATGCCGGAGAGCTTGGAGAGATCGGTTTGAGTGAAAAAATGGACGGTGCGATAGAATTTGATGATGTTCATACGCCACCTCCGTCAAAAGGGGAGGTCCTCGTCGGAGGATGCCGCCTCAAATTGCGGCGCGGGAATGGGCGTAGGCGCTGCATAAAATGCGTTTTTAGGCGATTGGGCGCTTTTGGCGGGTGCTTGGGCGGTTGGGAGGTTCTTCGTGCCTACGAAGCTGAAATCGCTGACGCGGTGCTCGGTCTTGTACCGCTTGCTACCGTCCCTTTCGGGCCACTCTCGCGTGCGCCATCCTTTTGAACAGATCACGCAGATCTCCGAGCCCTTGTCAAAGCAGCGTGCGATGGTTTCTGCGATCTTGCCGTAGGCGATGCACTCGTTATATTCGGTGTACTTATCCTCACCCGAGCCGAGGTTGACGGCTACGGTGAAGGGGCAGACTAAAAGTCCGCTTTCGGTTTGCTTCAACTCGGGCTTGCGCGTAAGGCGTCCCCCGATGATGCTGTGCTGAATGTTCAACGACATTTGTATCTCCTTTCTTATGTAACGGGTATTTTGCCGAGGCTTAGATATCGGCACATTTTTTCCGTGAGCGCGATGGGCTCAACGTGATGCTTTTTGTAAAATTCCTCCTCGCCGCCGCTGTAATGAAGCATCGTATGGATCTCGGCGGCAAGGGGGATCACGCGCATCCCGATCTGCACGATCGTGTTGCGGTTGCGCCCCATGCCGATGCGATCGACGTGGTGGATCTGCGCGTTCTTCTTGCCCGTGATGCAGCAGGTGCGCGTCATGATGCAGGCGTATACGTAGCGCTCCACGTCCTCGCATCTGTCCCACAGGGGATCGGAGCAGGGGACACCGTTCTGGATGCAGAAATCAATGAGATAACCAAGAAACGCGCTTGCCGTTTCGCGGTCCACGTCCGAGAGGGAAAATTCCTCGTGCTCCTCGTCACCGCAAAAGCTCCACTTGAAATAGAGCTTGACTGCGTCGGGGGTGTCGCCCATCCATTCCGCGATGTCGCGGATGGTGGCGTAGATCTTGCGCCGTTGGTCGGCGGTGATGGTCCGCCCATCGTCCAGGCGGATCTCGGCGGTCTTGGCATCGTGATCAAAGCACCAGCTCTGCGCGTCCGCCATCACCTGCACCGTCAACACGTCGTTGTTGACGGAGAGGATCTTACAGGGTACTCTCACGCGGAAACACTCCTTTCTTCAAGCACTTGGCAAGGATGCGCAGGCGGGGGAGATATTGCTTCTTGATCCACGCCTCGTCATATTCGATGGGATGCTCGGAAAGCCGCTCCTTGTCGATCGGAAGAAAGAAATTCTCATACTCCGCATCGGTGAGGCGATAGGCGTTGATCACCAGCTTTTTCTTGGCGGCAAACATTTCCACCTGCGCCTGCATCCAGTAGGCGCGTGACACCTTGAAAACGTCCTTGCTGTAGGTCTTGACCTCGTGGATGATCTCGTCCTCGCCGTCCAGATTGACGCGCAGGCGCAGGCGGCGGATCTTGATCTGTCGGTCACGCATTTCCACGCCGAGGGCATCGAGGATAGGGTGCTCGTAGTAGGTGCCCGCCAGCATCGCCGTGGTTGCGACGTTGTTCGTGGCAACGCCGAGCTTTGTCGCCCACCATTTTTGCCAGGTGGGCGTGCTCCAGTTTTCCATCACCATCGCGGTATCGGATGCCCCGATCCACCCGCTTCGGTCCTTTGACTTGATCATATCTTTTGCAGGGCGGTGAGGATCCAAGCTGCATTTTCAAGCCCCTGCAGAATGGATTTGTAATCGCTGCCCTTGATGCCGAGCCTTTGCAGGATCTCCACGTTGGAAAGCCCGCTTTTGAGCTTGGCGGTGATGATGCGCTCGATCTCTTGCTTGACAAGCATCGGCGTGTGCGGGAAGATCTCCTCGGGCTGCTTGCCCGTGTCGGAGGTTTCGGCGTCCTTTTCCCAAAGCTTGATACCAAGCCCGGTATTGACCGCCACGCACTTGACGAAGGCGCGTTGGATGGCGTTGGACACGCGCAGCTGGTTGAGGGTGTCGTTGTAGACCACGGCGGTGCCGTTCATCACGGGGAAGGGCATCGTGTTTACATCTCCGTCGATATCGACCTCGACTGTCACAAAATAGCAAGCCCCCTCGCGTTCCTTGTCGTTTCGGTGATGCTCGCCGCAGAATAAGTAAGAGCCGTCCGGCGCTTGCAGTGCGCGGTAGCGCACACGCTCGGCGCCGTTCATGTAAAGCAGGCACAGGCAGCTTTCCCACGGGAGGTAGGCAATATCGATCTCCTTGCCCTTTTCGTCCTTTCCTTTGCGCGTTTGGCAATACTCAGAAACGTCAAGATCTCGCATTTCAAGAAACGGCTTCAGCATCGGGCTTGTCCTCCTTTGCAAAAAGCATCACGGTGTCGTCGATAAAGGAGGCGTTTTCCATCTCCTCCAGCTGTGCGAGCGCGTCGATCAGCTGCTCGGCGGTCTTGAGGTAGATATCCCCCAGCGCCTCGATGTGCTTGAGGTCCTCTTTGGTGTAGATGCAGATGGAAAGGCGATCCTTTTCAAAATGGATGGAGATCCTCTCTCCGTACTCATTCAGACGAAGCACCGTGTGGATGATGTTGTGGATCGTATCGTTGCGGATATCCGCGACGGTGTTTTCGTGGTGGGCATTGGCGACGTTCAGCTCGTCGCGGCGTGCAAGTGCGTAGCTCATTTTTTGTATCTCCTTTATATTTTGGTGTTATTGTGAAAAGCCGAGTGCTGTCAGCACGTCATCCCGATCCTGCTCGCGGAAGCAGGAAAGGTGAATGTGCTTGCCGTCCTTCTCGTAGTCCTCGTCAGGCTCATAGCCTTCTTCGTTTGGCTCGATCGGCTCGCCGCAGATCGCGCAGATCTCGCCGCACGGCTCGACCTTTTTCCAGCCGAGGCGTGCCAGCGTGAACGTGGGCGGCATTTCGGTGAAGCAATCCTGGTGGATCTCGATCTCGCCGTTGTCAATGCAGCCCTCATCCTCGCGGATGCGCTCGCCGCAGATCCGACAGCGCCAACCCGTGTACGGCGACGCGGGGGCGGCGTAATAGGGGGAACGGGGATCAAAGTCAAATCCCGCGCAGGGATCGCAAGGGGCGATGTTATTCATCCTTGTGTGCCTCCAGATAGGCGAGCGCGCGGGCGATGGCGTAATTCGCCTTGCTGTCGCGTTCGGACGAGAAGGGGGGGATAAACAGCTCATTCGTGCGCTTCAAGAGGCCGATCAGCTTGTCCCGTTCCGTGCGGACGTCTGCCGCGCAGTAGGGGCAGAAAAGATAATCGGCAGGGAAGCCGCTGCGTTTGCACTTGGGGCAGGTGAGCGTGCGGGGCTTGTCCCCCTCCGAGGGGCGTCGCCTGCGGATGCCGTTCCGCAAGCAGACGGCGCTGACGGTCTTGTCGGTGATCTGCAGCTCTGCCGCGATAACCTTGTAGGGGTGCCCCTCTCGCTGCATCTCAAGCACGCGAGAGATCTGTTCTTGTGTGATGTTGCTTCTTCTCATTGTGTAGCTCCTTTATACAGGGTGATTTTGGTAGGCGAGGTCCGCGCTCATAATCTCGCGCCCCGTCGTGTTGGTGAACCAGAGGTAAAAGGTAACGGTCGGGATCACGGGAACGCGGTAGCCGCCGTCCTTCTTCTGATAGGCAAAGCCGAACGGTGCGTTTCCGCGCATCAGTGCAACCTTTAGCCCTTCCTCGTTTACGTTGAGGAAATCCGCAGCCACCCGAAGCGGGATCTGCGTCGGGTGCGCTTGCACGATCTGCTCCAGTTCAGCGAGTCGGTTTTTGATGATGTCCATAGGTGGCTCCTTTTTTGTCTTTTTGTGGATATTAAAAAATATTTTATTTTTGTTCAAATAGGTGACTTTTGCATAATGCTTTTGTGGTAGGATTGTTTTACCCGCACCGGAAAGGAGGTAAAATGAATTATCGGGAATATGATTGCATCCAAGCGATGCTTGGCGGAGTCGGAGAAGGATTTCGTTCGCAGGTCAATGGCATTATCAGTGGAGCAAACACCGATAAGCACGTCATAGAGCTTGTGGAGCAAGTGGCTTTTACCGCTTCCAAAAGCTTTGATGAAATAGCTCTTCTCGTATCTCAAGCAATGAGAGCATCGATTGAATGATGCGGAGAGGAATGAAGCTCTCCTCATTGTGCGTTTTGGAAAAAGTGCCTTAAAGGAAATAAAATACTTATTTGGTGCGGGCATATTCGCAAAGTAACCTATCAAGGTGCCGCCTTTGCAAAAAAGATTTTTTGTAGATTTTCAATATGAAGGATGTCAACCATCTTCTCCACCTCATCGGTACGGAAGACACCCTTTTTCATACGATCAGTAAATGTTTGTTCGCTGATGCCGAGCTGCGCGGCGAGCTGTTTTTGGGTCATGCCATTGCGAACTATTTCTGCGCGTAGCGCATTTTTGTCGATCATAGTACAATTCCTTTCTAATGAAGTGGATGGTCATAAATTTCCTGTGAATTGAAAAATATTGAATTGTTTTTCAAAAAAACATTAACTTTCGCCGCTTCCCGTGATATAATGAAGAAAAACAAAACATTGGAGGATAACTTATGGCCTTATTTAGTTATAAAACCCTTGAGATAAAGTGTCCGAGAGACTATGGCTTATCTCACTCAATGCAATTTCGCTATTGTGTTGGTAATCACGGAAAGCCGGTTTATTTGACGGATGGGTGTGACGTTATGAGCCGAGATACGGTCTGTCAAGATTGCTGTAACGCGCTTATGACGATGCTTGAGCAGGGAGATGCTGATACCTTTAAGTCTTTGGTCACTCCGAATTTTGAAGTTTTGAAATAATCTTGCCGAGTATGTGGTACTCAAGGTTCGCCATACTTTCGTTGTGATCGCGATCAAATTGGGGGAACATTTCATCAAAGAACGGTGTTCTGTTTTGCATACAACGGAGATAAAAAATCAGTTCCTCCGTGGTCGGCTCGGCGGTAAAAAGATTCTTTTGTGGATCTACCATGGATTTTTCCTTTCTTGTGGATTTAAAATCTACTCACTTGGCAAAAAAAATCTGCATTCGTGCAGGCACATCAATGTTTAGGAGTTCGCAAAGAGCATCAATCTCGTTTGCTTTGAACTCTCTCTCGTTTTTGATCTTAAGCGCAAGCGTGTAGGAAGTGATCCCCATCTTCTTTGCAATGTGATTCTTTCTGAAGCCGGAATCGTAAATTGCTTTTTCAAGCATAGCGGTGTTCGTCAAAACGCAACCCTCCTTTCGTTGACTAATAATCTACCGTGACTACAGTATAGCACTTTTTGGGTAGATTGTCAATATATTTTCGGAAAATTACCTAAAAAAGTTGACATAAATTCTATTTTGTGGTAGAATGAAAGTGCAATGGAGGTGATTTTGTGTCTACCATAGGAAGAAATATTCAAGAGCGAAGAAAAGCGCTCGGTTTAACGCAAGAGGAATTAGCTGATAAAATGGGGTATAAGTCCAAGTCATCCATCAACAAGATAGAATTGGGGATCAACGATATTCCTCAAAGCAAAATAGTATTGTTTGCGGAAGCTTTGCAGACCAGTCCTGCTTATTTAATGGGATGGAATGAAGAACCGACAGAGGAGAACAGATTTTTTAGTTCAAAGCGCTCAATGGTGCATCTCGCGCAAATTGGTGGTAATGTTCGCCGGGTAACCCGCAAGCGCCTGCCGATGCTCGGCAATGTCGCGTGCGGTGAGCCGACATTCGCGGACGAGCAGCACGATACCTTTGTCGATGCCGTTTCCGATGTTGGGGCAGATTTCTGTCTGACTGCTAAGGGTGACAGTATGATCAACGCGCGGATCTTCGACGGTGACATTCTTTTTGTCAAGCAGCAGGAAAGCGTGGATGACGGCGAGATCGCCGTGGTGCTGATCGAGGACGAAACCACTGTCAAGCGCGTGTATTATGATAAGGAAAACAACGTGCTCACGCTGATGCCCGAAAACCCCACCCACAAGCCCATGCGCTTTGAGGGCACCAAGCTGGAGCAGATCCGCATCCTCGGCAAGATCGTGGCCGGGCAGTATGCGGTGAGGTGATTGTGCACTTTGTATAGTGCGCATCACTAAAAATTATTTGACACCATTAAAACCGCAAAAAGTTCGGTTTTTTGAAAAAATTTGTGCAATTTGTATATTTACATTGCGGATCCGCGTATGCTATAATATGTGTACACATTTTATGTGTTTGATTAGTCCATAGCAGTAAGCGCTCTCGCAATAAGAGAGTGGCCGAACCTATGGACTTTTGATTTTTTGGAGGTGTAATTATGAAAAAAACTGCAATCCTGGTAGATGGTGGCTTTTACAAAACAAGAGCACACCGTCTTGCCGGAGATAAAAGCCCGGAGGCACGAGCAAAAGAGTTGGAGCGCTATTGTTGGGCGCACATAAATGGCAAGGAAAAAGCCGAATTATATCGCATTTTTTACTACGATTGTCCTCCCGTAAGTAAAAAGGTTTATCATCCGCTTACGAAAACACAGATCGATCTTGGAAAAAGCTCTCATTATGGTTGGATGAATAAGTTTTTTGAGGAACTAAAGAAAAAAAGGAAGTTTGCATTGCGCTTGGGACGCCTTTCGGAGGAGCAGTGTCACTATCTGCTTTCTGCGGAAACGATTAAAAAATTATGCAGTGGCCGTATTAAGGTGGAGGATCTGAAGCCCGATGATTTCAAAATTGACATCATACAGAAGGGTGTTGATATGAAAATCGGCATTGATATTGCCTCTCTTGCATACAAAAGGCAGGTTGATCAGATCATTTTGATTTCGGGGGACAGTGATTTTGTCCCGGCTGCAAAATTGGCGCGTCGCGAAGGCATTGATTTTATATTGGACCCTATGGAAGCGACAATTAAAGCTGATTTGTTTGAACATATCGACGGTATGCGTACCAAGGTAAAACATTTTTTGCAGAAGGAAGAGGAAAAACCAGATAACGAACCGCTGGAATGACGCTAAAAGGAGAATTACTATGTCCGATCAATTCTACACTCTTTGCCCGAAGTGCGGCAAACTGATAAAAGCCGGCCTCAAATTCTGCCCGCACTGCGGCGATCGTTTCGTGGCAGAAACGCCACCAAAGATGGTTTGCCCTGGGTGCGGCAAGGTTGCACCCAGTGGAGAAAAATTCTGTTCGGAGTGCGGTACGGCCTACGCCGCGCAGAGCGCGCCTGTTGCACAAGCAGTTGCATCCTCAACTGAAACGCCTAAAACAGCGCCCACAAGCGCGCCAAGGGTGCAGACCACACCGATGGCTCGCAGTATGACGCAAGAAGTGTTCTTTGAGAAATATGCAAGCCGCAGGACGAAGGGATGGGCTAAGTGGCTCCCCATTCTCGGCTTTGTCAGTGCGGCAATCTGGCTGGTGCTGATGATCGTAATGTTTGCGAACGGGAACACCGTCACGGGCGCGTTTATGATTGTGGATATTTTGGCGGTCGGCGGTCTTTCTTGCGTGATGTATGCAAGAAAACGAGCTTGGCCGTTCATCGCTCTTGCGGTGTATAACGGGATCGCGTCGGCGCTGGCATTTATTGATATGGACTTTTCCAATCTTTTGTGGTTGGCGGCAAGCATTTATGTTGCCGTGAAAATGTGGAAGGTGGAAAAAGCGTATCAAGAGTATTTGCGCACAGGGAATGCGCCAGAGGCGCTGATTTGATATAGATCCGCATCCTCGGCAAGGTTGTTGCCGGTCAATATGTGATCAAGTAAGGAGGACGCCGTGAAAAACGAAACCGTAAAAAAATTATTGATCGCCAACCTGATCGTGACGGTTGCGCTTGTGGTTTTGGTCTTGCTTTTATTCAAATGGACTATCCCGAGCACAGATCATGCCGGTGATTTTTTTGACGTGCAAGACAGTACCTTGTCTGGCGAAGTGGTTTCCATTACGAATATACCTGGGAAAAAGATCCGAATAGTATTCATAGATTACCGTTTGAACACTCATCGCGACGCCTATTCTGTTTGCGAAATAGACGAGGATCTTGTAACATTCAGAAAAAAGCATTGATAACATCAGAAAGGAGCTACGCTATGCCAAGACCGAAGAAAAGCAACCGTACAGACGGCAGATACGAAATCAAGCGCGTGATCGGGCGCGACGTCGATGGCAAGCCGCTCCGCAAATCCTTTTATGGCAAGAACGAAGCTGAGGCGCTGAAGGCGTATCAGACCTTCCTTGACGATCGGGAACGGGAGAGGCGCGACAAACTTTTCACCCCTTTTGACAAATGGGTGGACACCTGGCTTTATACCTACAAGCAGCCTGATGTGAAGCCTACCACGTTCCATACTACATACGAGCGACCGTGCGAGCGCTATATCAAACCACATTTTTCGGGCAAATTTTTGCAAGAGATCTCGCAAGCCGATATCAAGGCGTTCCTAAATACGCTTGCGGCGAAATACTCACAAAGTATGCTGGATAAGATCGTGATCTGTCTGCGCGGTATTTTTGAGACCGCGATAGATAATGATTGCATCGCAAAAAATCCGTGCCGCAACATCACGGCAAAGTCCAAGAAGCAGCAAGAAAAAAAGCGCACCTATGATCGTGACACGGCGGATCACCTCTGCCGTTCGGATCACAAGTACGCGCTGTACGTGCATATTTTGTTGAGAATGGGGCTGCGCTGCTCCGAGCTGTGCGGGCTGAAGTGGGAGGACATTGACCTGGATGCAGGGAAGATGACAATCAGTCGCGCGTTGACAACAGAAGAGGGTGTGATCTACATCGGTCCACCGAAGTCCGCGAACTCCGTGAGGCGCTTGGATATTCCCGAGGACCTTCTGCTACGTTTGCGCGAAGCAAAGAGCGCGTATGACAACGATCCGCCAGTTTCAAATGGTAAACACGACATCAGCGGCTACATCGTCACGCTGAACGGACACCACATCACACCCAACCACTTCGGCGATCTGCAGCTGTCGCCGTTTTATAATCATCACAAAGTCCCTCTCGATCTCCGCTTATCCCCTCACGAATTAAGACACACTTGCGGCACTTTGCTCTATCAAAGCACGAAAGATATTTATTTTGTGTCGCGTTTTTTGGGGCATAGCGACATCGGTATCACCACAAAAACCTATGTGCACTCCGAGATGCAGCAAGAAAATGTGCACGTGAATTTTACCACCTAACAGTATCTTTTTACTCTTTGACGACTTTTTTGACGACATAAAGACTATATAAAGAGTATAAACAAAGTGGGTACTTGAATAACGAAGGACGCAAAGTCGGAGG
>JAZNZC010000082.1:0-13711 GCA_045594745.1 Eubacteriales bacterium | reverse complement strand
AACCATCCCGAATTTCAAAATCTTTGCGCGCGCGTAAAAGCATTAATCGTAACAAGACCAAAAGAAAATTAAGTTTATTCGTAGGGCGGTGGCTTGCTCCCGCCGCTTCGCCACCTGCGAGTTAGCGGCAGCAAAAGCGAGGTTTTACCTCGCGCCGCCCGTCTATATGGAAACTAACAAATCCATTTTAGCCCTTTTGTGAGAGCGTTTTTTGGAAGGGGGACGGGGGAACCTTTTTTCTAAAAAAGGTTCCCCCGTAAATCCTTACTTTTATCCTTCTAACTGTCTCCCTAAAAAACCGGCAGCGGTGAGGATGAGCTTGGTCTCTACCTCGGCAGCGGGCATATCACGGCGGTCGGCGCCGGGAGTGTCGCAAACGGATGCAACGCATCCGGCGATGTCGCCCTCGCTGATGATGGGCATCGCGCAGCTAATATAATGAGCACTGCCGTCGGCGAGGATAGGCAGGGGAGTATCTCCCTCGTGCCAAACGTAGAGGGAGCGGCTTTCAATGATCTGTTCCATCTCTTGCGAGACGGCCTTGTCGGCGTACTCCTTGCGGGAGAGCCCCGAGCAGGCGATTACGGCATCACGGTCGCAAATAATGACCGAGAGCCCACAGGTTTTGTGCAGCGTTTCGGCGTATTGCGAGGCAAATGCGGCGAGCTCACCAATGGGGGAGTACTTCTTGAAAATGACCTCGCCCTCGCGGTCGGTATAAATTTCGAGAGGATCGCCCTCGCGAATGCGCATAGTGCGGCGGATCTCCTTGGGGATAACGACACGTCCGAGGTCATCAATTCTTCTAACAATTCCGGTAGCTTTCATATATATAGTCTCCTTTTACAAATACAATTTGTAGGGGACAGACCAAAGGCTATCGCCGGTCGTCCGTATTTTGGTTTGATTTTTGCGGACGTCAATGCACGCCCCTACATAAAATTCAACCGTAATGCTATTATTTGTGACAGAGACGAAAATTATCCAAAAAAAGAGAGGAAAAATCAGGATTTTTCAAAAAAAGAAGCCGCAGATGAAATTTTCATCTGCGGCCAAAGTTTTTATAAGGGCTTGTGCTTTTCTCCGTAAATACCGGTTTGGTTATAGATTTCTTCGCCGTCTTTTTCAACGATAAGTGTGTATCCTTCCTCTGTGGAGATCGTTGTTATGATAACACCGCAATCAAGGCATTTCTCAACGATAGTGGTATCTGTTTCGGAGACGATCTCTACGTTCATACAATAGGAAATTGTGTATACTCCGTAGAGGTTGTTGCAAATTGCGCAATGCGTTTCAAGGATTACAAAAGTGTCATCGCAAACATTGATAACATCATTTACAAATACATAGTTATATTCTTCATTTTCAATATGACCGTAGTCTTCCCACTCGCCATAATCTCCACACTGGGGGCAGCTTTCGATTACAATGTAACCGTCCTCGCAGGTTTTTCCCAGCATTTTGTAGGAGTACTCGTAGTTGTGGTGACCAAAGGTGTAAGAGAACGAACAGCTATAAACCTCTTTACCGTCTACAATGAAAATATACTCTTCGGTTCTTGTAATTTGGCAGTTTTCGTCTTTTTCCGAATCAGAATTCGTGTATTTTTTGGTAGCACCGCAGAGTTCGCACTCATATACTAGGTAGCCGTCGGTGCTTTCAATGTAATTCCACTCACAACCGCTAGAGCGGTAAAAGTCCGTTACAGTTTTGCAAATATTGCAATATTCTTCTTCAGCATAGCCCTCGCAAAGGCCAAGCTTGCCAAAATCTACCTCGCGACATTCAGTTTGGTGGTCGAAGTCTTCCCAAGACGATGTTTCGCCGCAATCGGTGCAAATACCGATTACCTTGTAACCGTCCTCGCATGTTTCACCGAACATTTCGTAAGAGTATTCATACGCATGATCGAAGAAAGAAACAATTTTTACTGCGCGATAAACCTCTTCGCCATTTACGATGTAAATATAGGTATCAGTAGTGCTATAATAACAGTTTTCATCTTTTTCACCAACAGAGTACTGATGCTTTTGTGTAGCCTTGCAGTTATCGCACTCATAGACCGTATAACCGTCAATTTCTTCAACATAGCTCCAAGAACAAGCATCTTGAATAAAGACGTTTTCTGCAATATTGCAAATGTCGCAATGTCTTTCTTCTGCATATCCACCGCAAAGGCCAAGCTCGCCAAGGTCTACTTCGCTATATTCCCACTTGTGAGAATAATATATGGTGTCTATATTTTTGTTGCCACACTTAGTGCAGGTTTCTGTGTAGCTGTAACCTTCGTCGCAGGTATTACCGAGCAGCTCATATTTATATTCCCACTCGTGTTGTGCTTCATAGGCGTATTCCTTGGTTGTAGGATTGTAGTAAAAATCTACGGATATGGAGTTGTCGTCGATCTCGATATCCTCAAATACCATCGGGAAGAGCTCGGCGATCGCGTACATCGCATCCTTGTCGCCTGCTGCAATGATGAATTCCTTGGTTTCGCCGTTCGCATACGTTGCGCGGAAGGAGGTACCGGTCTGCTCAATTTTGGCAACCTCTTTGGTTGCAGGGTTCATAAGGAACGTCAGCAGGGGACCGTCGCCGTTGCCTGCAAAGTAAAAACGGAAGTTATACTCTGTTTCGCGAAGCTGTACGCTGTGGCGGAACCAGCCGTCACAATCGGATTCGATCAAATTGGAAATGATGGAATCAAAGTCGATTTCCGATGCGTATACGTCTAAACAGTTGCCGGTATACTCTTTATCTTGGAAAAAGATCGTATCTACAAAGCTGAAGGAATCGCCGTCCAAATTAAGGCCACCCTCGCCCTTGATCTCCTCGGGAATGGGAGCGAGAGAAGCGTTGATCTTGTCGATGATGTCGCCCCAAGTAACTTCGATCTCACCGTTTGCAAGAATATCAAGCGAGAAGGAGAGAAGGTATGTGTAGGAGATGATGGTGGTCTCTCCGGTGGAGGTATCGGTGTTTCCCATAGAGGGTCCGCTAATGGGTGCATTGGTAAGAGCTACGTGAAGAGCGGTGAATGCACCGGTTTCCTCGGTGGTAAGGGAAATGCTTACGATATCAAATGCTTGCGCAATGATGTTGTCGATCATCGTCTTGAGTGCATCAAGATCGTTTTCGGTGTCCTCTTCAGGGGTGGTCTCGAGCTCGCGCTTGAGTTCGCCTTCGGGATTGTTATCAAAGCCTTCATCGAAGGTGTTATCAAAACCTTCATCAAAGTCTTCATCGAAGCTGTTATCGAAATCTTCCTCGGGAACGCTCGGGAGATTGCTCATAAGGGAGTCGATCAATTTATAAGGGGTGTTCTCGCGGAGTACAGAAAGAATTACGCCATCGACTACTGCTTTGTAATCTTCATAACCCTGCATTGGAGGAACGACCAATTCGCCAATTATAAGATCAGCGTAATCGGGAGCTGTAAAGAAAGCGTTGATGTCAAAACCCTCGGGTGCGCCGAAGAGGGGCAGCAGTTCTTGAATTTTAGCAACCAGACCGTCGAAGTCAATGCCCTTATCCTTGAGGTAAGCAGGGATTTCGGATACCTTGAGATCAAGAATCTCAAAAGCAAAATCGACGATGTCATCAAATGTACCCTCACCAAAGTAGATATCCACTACCTCGGCAATGGTCTTGGTGGAGAGTGCTTCGTTCAGAGCCAACAGCTTATCTTTGCTCAAGGTTGCCAGAACGGAGCCGTCAGATTGTTTTTCAAAGGTGAAGAAGATGTTCAATACATCATTCAGTACGTTATCGATGCTTACCTTGTTGCTTTCAATCAACGACTCGACCGTAGGCAAAAGGGTGTCCTGTGCAAAGGCAACGAGTTCATCGATTACAGCTTGATCGAGACCCTGCATGTCGTTCATGCGGTCACCCAACAGATCCTCAAGCGAGAGCTTTTGGTACATCAGTTCTTCTTCGCTATTTCCACCTACCAGAGAGAAATACAGGTAGCCGTCGGAAAGAATGGCAGAGAATTCAATGCTTCCGGGAAGTGAGCCGAAAAAGGTCATAGAGATTTTTCCGTGAGCGGCGCCGTAAAGTTCGCCGTCCTTCAGAGAGAGCTCCAGCTCGGCAACCTCAACCGAATTGATTTTTTGAAGACCGGAGGGAGTGGTGTCGTTTGTCTCTACTTCAACAGTCAAGTCTTTGATGTTGAGAGCGATTCCATTGGTAGAAAGGAAGGATTTTACAAAATTGAAGTAGTAGAGGTCACCCATATCGTCGCCGGTATTGTCACCAGTGTTGTCACCAGTGTTGTCGCCGGTATTGTCACCAGTATTGCCGCCGGTATTGTCGCCGGTATTGTCACCAGTGTTGTCACCGGTATTGCCACCGGTATTGTCGCCGGTATTGTCACCGGTATTGTCACCGGTATTGTCGCCGGTATTGTCACCGGTATTGTCGCCGGTATTGTCACCGGTGTTGTCACCAGTATTGTCACCGGTGTTGCCGCCGGTATTGTCACCGGTGTTGTCGCCGGTATTGTCACCAGTGTTGTCACCAGTGTTGTCGCCGGTATTGTCACCAGTGTTGTCACCGGTGTTGTCGCCGGTATTGTCACCAGTGTTGTCACCGGTATTATCGCCGGTGTTGTCACCGGTATTGTCGCCGGTGTTGTCACCGGTATTGTCACCGGTGTTGTCACCGGTGTTGTCACCGGTGTTGTCACCGGTATTGTCACCGGTATTGTCACCGGTATTGTCACCGGTATTGTCACCAGTGTTGTCACCGGTGTTGTCACCGGTATTGTCGCCGGTGTTGGGCGCTGTCGTTCCGGCATCGGGAGTTGTGCTTCCATCAGTGTTACCGTTGGAATTACAGGATGCAAGTCCGAGCGTCATAACTACGGCCAGCAGTAGAGCAAGAGATACTACAAGTGTCTTTTTCATTTTCATAAGATTTTCTCCTTTTCTTAGTTTTGTGAATGGTTGGTGAACATCTATATAAAGCAACACCCGAGGGAGTCGCATTGCTTTTTTAGAGCAAAATAATCAAAAACTGTGACACAAGCACCACTGTGATCAGGGCGATGGGGTAAGTCGCGGCGTAGGCGGCGGCCACATCCTCAGTGCCAGCGGTGGAAATGAGCGTCCCGAGTGCGGGGGTGGAAGTCATTGCGCCCGTAATGGCACCAAGGTTGTTCAGCAGTCCCATCTTGAGGACGCATTTTGCAAACAAGTACGCCAAAATCAGCGGAACGACTGTCATCACCGCGCCGTAGAGGAAATAGATGGGGTCAAAGCAAGCGACAAATTCCGCGCCGCCGGGAATGCCCGCGCCTGCCAAAAAGAGAACGAGTCCTAATTCACGCAAGAGCTTGAGCGTTTGTGCAGAGGGGAGAATGTTGAGCTTTCCCATGCGTCCAAAATGACCAAAAATCAAGCTTACAAGCAGACATCCGCCCGTGGTCGTTAGCGAGAAGCAAGTGCCCGAAAATCCATCGGCAGAGAGCGGAATTTTGATCTGCCCGATAACAACTCCCAACATTGCCGCGAGTGCAAAGGGGGCAATTCCAGCCACATCAAGTGAGAAGAGCTTTTTGTCATCCTTTTTTTCTTCAATCTTTGTAACGGGCAAAAGCAGGGCGCGTTCTTTTTCCATATCCGCTTTTTCAATGCGCGGAATGAGCTGAATGAAAAGCACCTTGCCAACTACGCCGAATATGTAAGCGATGCCGTGCCCGACAGAAACGAGTCCCATATACTCGGGTGCGACGGTCGCCTTTGCCGCAGAGAATGCGGGCGTGGATGTCAGGGCTCCCGAGAGGATACCCACGATCATTGCCACAAAACCGTCCTGTTCGGCGATGGTCGAGCCGTAGCCAACGACCTCACCAAGAAAAATACAACCAACACCGATGATGCCACCCATAAGCGGAATGAGCACACCGAGCGGTGCGTAGAGTCCAAAATTGCGCTTTAGATTTTGAATAAAGCGCGGGCCTGCCATATATCCCACCGAGGTCACAAAAAGGATAAGACCAAGGCTTTCAATCAAGGAAAGGCTTTGTGAATAGTCATAATTTTGGGAAAAATCAAAGAGGAGAGCACCGCTATCATCTACGCCAAAGAAGAGTGCGCCAACGAGAAGAGCGATAAGAAAAACACCTGCGTCTCCCAAAGAGATCCCTTTTATTTTAATACGCCCCAAGGCGTAGCCTAAGAACAAAACGGAGAACACGACCAAGAGCAACGCCGAAACGTTGCCGATGGAGATGAGACCGCCGAGTAGAGACATATGATCAACTCCTTTGTTTCCATTATAGCACATGCGCGCGCGAAATGCAAGGATTTTGGATCTTTTTTCTAAAAAACTTAAAAGCAGATAACATCACACATCTGCCAATCAATCGATCTGCACTTCTTTTTAGTCATACTGAAATGCTTTGTCGCATACAATAAACCAACACAAATAGGAAGGTAGGTTTGTATGATGAAAACGAACAAAAGAAAGAACCATCGGCGCATAGCACTTGTCCTTGGACTCGCATGTATGCTTATCTTGCTTTGCGCTTGCGGAGAGAAAAAGGATGAAATGCCAGATGCCCAATCCATTCTCTCACAAGGTGTGCAGATCCTTTCTGCATCCACCGAAATGGCTGTTTGGGGGCCTCGCGGTAACGATGTGACCTTTGAAGCCGAGGATTTCTCTCGCAACCTCAACCTCTCTCGCATTGATTATATCAAGGTACTGAGCCTGCCAAATGCCGCCGAGGGGGAGCTTTTGATGGGCTCTGTTCGCGTGAGTGCGGGACAGATCATTTCGGGCGAAAACCTGGCACATCTCTGCTTTTCGGCAGCCGATGATAGCGTCACTAAGGCATCCTTCACCTTTTCTGCCAACGGGACTGCTACCGCCGTTACTTGTAACGTCCACCTTTTGAACGGAACGAATTACGCGCCCACGGTCAGCATGGCATCAAGTGCAACCTTGCAGATGTCCACCTATCGCGACCGCGAAGCACACGGGCGTCTTTCGGCTTACGATCCCGACGGAGATGCACTCGTTTTTGAGATCGTCAAAACGCCTGCAAACGGCTCGGTTCTTCTGACCGATCGCAGTGAAGGAACCTACGTTTATGCACCGCGTAGTGGATTTACGGGTAGTGATGAGTTTTCCTACGTTGCGCGCGATGTCTACGGCAATTACAGCAGTGCTACAACCGTTAAATTGCGTGTGATGACCTCGGGAACCTCTGTGACCTATGTGGATATGGCAGACTCCAAAGCCGCTAACGCCGCACTCGCTCTGACAGAGGCGGGTGTGATGAGTGGCGTTCAGATTGGCAATCAACACTTCTTTTATCCCGATCGTACCGTAACACGTGCCGAGCTGTTGGTAATGGCAATGAACGCCGCAGGCATCACCGATGTTCCCGCAAGTGAGTCGACAGGCTTTGATGACGACGCCGACATTGCAACGGCAATGAAGGGTTACGTTTCGGCTGCCTACCAAATGGGATACATCAGCGGGACGCTCAAAGAGGGAAAGCTCTGCTTTCTTCCCAACGAGGAGATCAACCGTGCAGAGGCAGCCGTTATGATTTGCGCCATTCTTGGTGAGGAGAGCAGCGGTGTCATTCCAACGTTTGCCGATGGCGCCGAGATCCCCGTGTGGGCGCAAGAGTCCATTTACACCCTCAATACCCTTGGTGTAATGGATGCTACCGACGGCTATATCTCACCCACATCTCCCTTAACACGTGAGCAAGCGGCTCTCATTCTGCAAGCAGTCACTCGTCTCAAATAAGAGAAAAAAGCCCTTTTTTGCTACAAAAACACTGTTTTTGGTGATTTTGAAGTAAAAAATGGGCTCTTTTTAAGATAAAGAACTAATCTTATTCTAAAAAATGAGAAAGTTTTTGAAAAATATATGAATTTTCATTTTTCTATTGCAAAATCGTAAAATATCTGTTATAATATACAGTGCAGTGCCAAACTGCAAAATGAGGCCATACCAGCCGGGGATTTAGCGGAGCCCTGTACCTGAAATCCGCTACAGCAGGGGTGGAATCCTCTTTTGAGGAATGAACTCTTACGAATGAGTCGTATCTGCTGTGTTGACGAATGGGTCTTGCGCAATCGAGACTCGTGAACCATGTCAGGTGGGGGACCAAGCAGCATTAAGCGATCATCTCGATGTGCCGCGAGGGTGCCTGTTCTGAGCAGGAGGTGCGAATATCGCGTGGGAGCGACTTTCGATTTTGGGGTGTATGGTCTTGTTTTGCAGTTTGGCGCTTTTTAGGATAAAAGTGAGGGTTGAGCAATGAAACTTGGCGTTAGCAGTTACAGCTTTGCAAAATATATGAAAGAAACAGGATGCGACCTGATCGAGGTCTGCCGCATTGCCAAGGAAATCGGCTTTGAAGCCATCGAATTTATCAACATCACCACGCCCGATCCTGTGGCTACTGCCAAGGAATTGCGTGAATATTGTGCTTCCATCGATCTCGATATTGCCGCCTACACCATTGGCGCGGATCTCCTTAATGGAGACGAGGAAGAGATCCTTTCAAAGCTGTATGCCTTTGTTGATACCGCCGAGGCTTTGGGCGCGCCCCTGATGCGCCACGACGTTACCTATTCCTTGCCCGAGGGCACGACTTGGCAGGATGCCATTCCCGTTCTTGCTCCTCGCATTCGCAAGGTGACGGAGTATGCAAAATCGAAGGGGATTCGCACCTGCTCCGAGAACCATGGCTACATCTTTCAGGATTCCGCGCGCGTAGAAGCGCTTATCAATGCGGTCGATGACAAAAACTACGGTTGGCTCCTCGACGTTGGCAACTTCCTGTGTGCCGATGAATATCCTCTTGTTGGTGTTCGCCGTGCACTTCCTTACGCAATTCACGCACACGTCAAGGATTTTCTCTATCGCAAATCCGATGAACTCCTCGCGCGCCCGAGCGGCTTCTTTGGAACACGCAACGGAAATCTGTTGCGCGGAACCATTCTCGGTCACGGTGACGTTCCCGTAGCAGAGGCGGTCAAGCTCATTCGTAAGTCGGGCTACGATGGCGTTCTCTCGCTCGAATTTGAGGGAGCAGAGGAGAACCTTCTCGCACTGCGCGCAGGCTTCAAATATATGACTCGACTCATGGAAATGCCCATCGAATAATTCAAAAAACACTCAATTTCGCAATATGTAGGGCAAAAACGCCCAATTCTATAAAAGGAGGACAGGCTATGCATCAGGCGTTATACAGAAAATGGCGTCCGCAGACCTTCGAGGACGTATGCGGTCAGGAGCACATCACTTCCATTTTGCAATATGAGGCACAAAATGGGGCACTGAGCCACGCATATCTTTTCTGCGGCTCGCGCGGAACGGGTAAGACGACCTGCGCCAAGATCCTCGCAAAGGCAGTAAACTGTCACAACCCACAAAACGGTAGCCCGTGCGGCAAGTGCGAGGCGTGTCTCTCGATTGACAATGGCTCCACCACCGACGTGCTTGAAATGGATGCTGCATCCAACAACGGCGTTGATAACATCCGCGACATTCGTGATGAAGTCGTTTATTCGCCGTCGAGTATGCGTTATCGCGTCTATATCATCGACGAGGTGCATATGCTCTCGGCAAGTGCGTTTAACGCGCTCCTCAAAACGCTGGAAGAGCCGCCCGAGCACGTCATCTTCATTCTGGCGACTACCGAGCTTCAAAAGCTCCCCGCAACCATTATTTCACGTTGCCAACGCTTCGATTTTCGCCGTATTTCAACAGACGTGCTTGTAAATCGCCTCGAATATATCGCAAAAGAAGAGGGCATCACCCTTGATTCTGAATCCGCACGCTTGCTTGCAAAGCTGGCGCAGGGCGGTATGCGTGATGCGATCAGTCTCCTTGAACTCTGCGCCGGCGGTGGACGAGCCGTCACGCCAGAGGTCGTTGCCGAAACGGTCGGTATTACGGGACGTGAAGCGATGATCGATACTGTGCGCGCCGTTGCTGAGAGCAATTACGATGCACTTTTTGAGCAAATTGCCGCCGTTGTGCGTTCATCCAAGGACATCAGCGTTTTTTGGCAGGATCTCATCTCCATCTGGCGCGATATGCTCATTCTCAAAACCACGCAAAACGCCGTGGCATATCTCGATTTGACCGACCACGAAGCGGCGGAGATGAAAGAGATCACCGCGCTCTTCCGCAAGGAGACACTCATCCGTCATTGCAAGCTGCTCGAGGAAGCCTTGTTCGCTATGACAAAGGCGAACTCCGTTAAGCGCGTCATTGCCGAAATGACACTTGTCCGTATGTGTGATGCGGCACTCGATACCTCTCCCGAGGCGATGCTTTCTCGCATTGCACAGCTCGAGGAGCGACTAGATAGCGGTGCTTTTGCGGCAGCTCCCGAAAAGCAAGAAAAAGTAGAAAAAGCAGCACCCGTTGTGCAAAAAACGGCAGAAATTCCGCAAAAAACGGAACAAAAGCCTGCCCCTGTGGCAGAGGAAAAACGCACCTTGCCCCCCACATCTGCGCCTACGCGCACTCTGCGTGCCATTCGCAACTGGATGGAAGTTGTTGAGCGCATCAGCCGTAGCGATCCCATGCGTGCGAGCTTTGTCAAGTCGTCGCGCGCTTATGAAACCGAGGATGGCAAGGTCATCGTCCGCTTTGGCGACTCCTTCTCACTCCAAATGATGGAGCAGGGCGAGGCGCGCGACCGTCTGCGCACCGCAGTTTTGGCAATTCTGAAGCGCGACGTTGGCGACCGAGAACTCATTTTTGAGGTTGCCGAAAAACGCGCCGATGCATCGGTTATCGACGAGATCATCGAAGCCAGCGAAAACTAACACACGTCTAACAAAAACAGATATAAAAAGGAGAACAACCATGAGAGCAAACATTCCAAAGGGTATGGGCGGCGGCCCGCAAAATATGCAAGCAATGCTGCGCCAAGCACAGAAGATGCAAGAGGATATGGCAGCAAAGCAAGAGGAACTCGATGCACGTGAATACGACATTTCCGCAGGCGGCGGAGTTGTCAATGTAAAGATCAACGGCAAGAAAGAGATCCTTGCTATCGATCTCAAGCCCGAGATCGTCGATCCCGACGACATCGAAACCCTGTCCGATATTCTCGTGGCGGCTGTCAATGAAGCCATCAAGAGAGTAGAGGAGACCAACAACGAGGAGCTGGGCAAGATCACAGGTCCTATGAATATGCCCGGACTGTTCTGATCTATGGCAGAATACATCGAATCCCTCTCAAGCCTTGCCGAAAAATTCGGCAGACTTGAGGGCGTTGGCAAAAAAACGGCTATGCGTATGGCGTTTTCTGTTCTCGAGCTCGAAACCGAAGAGGCAGAGGACTTTGCACGCGCCATCCTCGATGCAAAAGAGAAGATCCATCTTTGCCCAATCTGTCAAAACTTGACCGACCGCGAGGTTTGCCCGATCTGCGCGGATGAGGAACGCGACCGTTCTGTCATTTGCGTTGTCACCGATGCGAGAACTGTGCTCGCAATGGAAAAAGTACGCGAATATCGCGGCACGTATCACGTTTTGCACGGTCTCATCTCCCCGATGAACGGCATCACGCCCGAGCAACTCAAAATTAAGGAACTGCTTGCACGTGTTGGCACAGGAGAGATTGGTGAGGTCATTGTTGCCACCAATCCCACAGTTGAGGGCGAGGCAACGGCAATGTATCTCTCTCGCTTGCTCCAACCTTTTGGTGTGCGCGTCACGCGCCTTGCCTACGGAGTCCCCGTAGGAGCCGACCTCGAATATGCCGATGAGGTCACCCTCTATCGCGCCCTCGAGGGTAGAAGAGATGTGCATTGAGCGAGTGATAAAATAAGGAAAGAAAAACGGATGCGCCACTCAAGCGCATCCGTTTTCTGCTTGTAAAAAAGCCCCGCACAAGGCGGGGCAGGGATCATTTGATATATTCCGCAAGATCGTAATTTTTGAGATATCGATAAAAGTATTCCATATACTGCTCTTTGTTTTCTTCAAAATCCTTCCAAACAACAGAAATCAGGCGGTATGCTTCGGCAATGTTCTTTTCGCATTCCTCTATATTGCCAAGCTTTTTGTGGCAAGCAGCAATACGCTGATGAAAACTCCAATGAAAAGTTTGCATACCATCCCAAAGATATTGCTCGGCAGGATCATCATAAACGTCATTCAAAAGAAACATAGTCAGCACGCGAAGCCCTTTTTGATAGCATTTCAATGCATTGGGAATATAATCATCGGGAGTGTAGTCGCGGAATTTGACATCGGGATGTTGATCCATACAAAACCAAGCATCACCTTCATTCATACAAGCTTGGTATAATCCCTGTAAATGATGGCATCTTGACATAACTGCTCCGTTGAGCTTATCTCTTCCCGATAAGCGGAAAGCAAACGCCCAATCGCGAAGGTCATATTCGCGAGGGAGTGTTTCTAACACATTTTTGGCTTTTTGATACTCGCCTTTCTTGAGGTAAGCTGCTGCTTGAACGTCTTTTACGTTACATACTCGAATAAAATCGTTGCTCTCTGTAATGATCTTTTGCGAAAGCTCGATCATTTCGTCAAGATATGAGGTGTTGTTTTTGTCGCGGAGCTCATATTCATATCCATCCAAAAGTGACGTGAGCAAGTCCTCGTTGCAGGGATATTCCTGCAGAGCATCTTGCATAATTGCGATATACTTCTCTGTATCGTCAAAGAAGTATTTTCGAGCATCTTTAATGATTTTTTGAATTTTAGCTTTCATTTCGCGAATGTCGTAGTCAAACAGCATATCCAAAGATACCTCAAAATATCCGGCGATCACGGGTATCATTTCCATATCGGGGTAGGTCAAGCCACTCTCCCATTTGCTAATTGCCTGTGGCGAAACCGAAAGAACAGAAGCGAGCCCCTCTTGGGTAATGCCTTTCTTCTTTCTCAATTCTCTTATTTTGTTTCCTATGTTAATATTGGTCATCATAAGCCTCCATTTTTTATTGTGACGCGCTTCACTGATTACAGTATAGCACAAGCGAGGAATGTTGTCAACAACGCTATATTAGAATAAAATTAACCATAGGTTGAGTTGGTTGAGTAAAGCGCGATAGCTGCTTTGCTGTCTCGCGCACGCGTATATATAATAAGGTAGAAAACCCGTCCTTTTTCGCGCTTTTATGACGGTTGCCGAGAGCTTTTTACTTTTTCTACAAAAAAGTCGTCCATTTTGTCGTATATATTTGGGGCAGAACGCCAAAAATGTATAAAAAGGGTAAAAAACGCAAAAATTATACTTGACAAGCGCAAAATATCGTGGTATAATAGCGCAAGTCGCCTATGAAGCGGCAATCACATCAAAGAACCGCAAAAAAATATCAAAAAAACTTTTGCAAAAGGTATTGACAAGCGGAAATGAATGTGGTATAATATCAAAGTCGCCGCGAAAAAGCGGTGGCGCACGGTCATTGAAAATTGAACAACAAGAGAGAAGTACAAAGCTAAAAAATAGTATGTGTATTGGATCTCGAACAATTCAAAGAGAATACTACTCAACAAAAAGTAAAATTGCTAAGAGCAAAGCTCGATGTAAACAGATTGGATTGGTGGGACTTCGGTTCTGCTATTTTAATACAATGATATCGAGAGTTTGATCCTGGCTCAGGATGAACGCTGGCGGCGTGCATAACACATTCAAGTCGAACGGACAAGGGGACTTCGGTCCCTGCGTTAGTGGCGGACGGGTGAG
>JAZNZC010000081.1:0-17432 GCA_045594745.1 Eubacteriales bacterium | reverse complement strand
CGCTGGATATTCAAAGCATTCCCTCTACGTCTCATGCCGACGAGGCATCGGACTACGTGGGTATTGACAACAACTTTGAAAACGGCTATGCGACTGTTGGAAAATCGGGCGATAGCGTTACCATTACGGGATATGCCGCCGTTTCGATCAGCTCTACCAAAACCTATAAAAGTGGTAGTGTCAACGGCATTGGCGCATACGGAAGCGTTATGGTTTTGGGAAATGCAAGCTTGAATATTACCGAAACCAACGCCTACACCAGTCTCGCAAGGGGCATTTATTCCCTTGGGGGTGCAATTGTTATCAACACCACGGGTGATGTAAATATTGCGGTTTGCGGTGAGGCGAGCCATAACCTTGGCGAAAACGTGTTCCGTGCCTCAAGCGGAGCAGTTCTTGGTAGAGTGGGTAAGATGACTCTCGATTGGACTTACCCCGAGTTTTTTGAAGAATCCGAGATTGAACTTGATGCCGAGCTGAGCAGTTATGTGATCGGCACGATCCCCGAGGATGACACCAGCGCGACCTACGGCTTCAAATTCCCGATCACCGTTACAGGCGGTGTTGCAAAGGTTGGGGATGATGTTGTTGAAGCTGCTGCAAAGGGCGAGATTGTCACCGTAGTGGCAGGTGAACCCGAAGCAGGGCAGGGATTTTATCAATGGAGCATCCTCAATGAGGCAGCAATTACCTTTGTCGACGAAAAAGCGGCAAGTACGACCTTTGAAATGATTGCCGGTAGCGTTGAGCTGGAAGCGCTCTTTACACCTGCTTATACGATTACCGCCAACAATGCTACCGCAAGTGCAGGCAGTGCGGTATCGGGTAGTGTTGTTACCGTTACTGCAGATGCTCCCCAAAAGGGCTATCAGTTTGCGGGCTGGATCGTTCAATCCGGTGGAGTCGTGCTCTCCGACCCTGCAAGCTCTACAACCTCTTTTGTGGTGGGAGATGCCGCTGTTGAGATCACCGCAACCTATGAGGCTACCCTGTATTTACTTACTGTCAATGGCGGTGCGGCAAGCATCGATGATGCACCTGTTACCGAAGCGAGCATTGCAGATACCGTTACTCTTGTAGCAGATACTCCCCCTGCAGGCAAGGTATTTAAGGAGTGGGTCATCATCGTATCGGGAGAGGGAACTCTTACCGATCCTACGGCAACTACCACAACGCTTACAGGCGTTTTTGGCGATATTGAGATCGAAGCAGCCTACGAGGATGCTATCTATACAATTACCGTTACCGATGGCAGCGCAAATGTTGAGGGCGCAAAGATGGGCGCTGAGATCACCATTACCGCGGCTGAAGCGGCAAAGGGTTATCAGTTTGCAGGATGGACGGTCGTATCGGGCGGCGTTACGCTTGCAAACCCTGCAAACGCTACCACAACCTTTACGGTTGTCAGTGCAAACGTAGAGGTCAAAGCAAACTATGCCCCCATCGAATACACGATCGAGGTTACCAACGGTCAAGCAAAGATCGATGATATCCCCGTTACCAAAGCAACTATCATCGATACCGTTACCCTTGTGGCAAACACTCCTGCCGCAGGCAAGGTATTTAAGGAGTGGGTCATTGTATCGGGCGAGGGAACTCTTGCCAATGCAACAGATGCTACAACAACCTTGACAGGTCTATTTGGCAATCTTTCGGTTCAGGCAACCTACGAGGATGCCACCTACACCATTACCGTAACAGGCGGTACGGCAAGTGCCCCGACCGCAAAAATGGGCGATGAGATCACCATCACCGCAGAGGCGATCGCGGGCAAGACCTTTACGTCTTGGACACTTGTCAGCGGCGGTGTAACGCTCGATAGCGCAACCTCTGCTACCACCACCTTTGTAGTTGGCACCGAGAACGTTGAACTTGTTGCAAACTACACCTTTACCGATTACAGCGTTTCCATTAAGGATGGAAAGGGAACTGTCAACTATATTGATAACGGAATTACCGATGCAAATATCGGGGATTCGATCTATATCGTTGCAGACGATCCCGAATCCGGCTACGCGTTCATTCGTTGGGACGTGCTCTCCGGTGAGATCGAATTGGAGGATCCCACCTCATACTACACCATCTTCACGATGACCGCAGGCAACGTAGAGCTTGAGGCTGTATATGCCGAGATCGTGGTATTGGATAAATTGGAATTTACGGTCACGCCTCCTGCAGTAGGCGCACATCCCACGTTTGAGCTCGTTTCCAAGGATCCTGCAAAATACGGAAGTGAGTACGTTAGCATTTCTTTGGACGAGTCTCCTTATACAGAGCTTGGCGCTGAGGATACGTATGTGCTTGGTCACTCGTATCGCCTGCAATTCCAACTCGTTCTTGCAAACGGTTATGAGATCGATGGCAACACCAAGGTATACGTCAACGGAGAAGAGACGAGCAGAAGTCTCCCGTTGTGGTTCTACTACTTTGAATTTCCTGTTTCGATCACCGTAATCAACGGTAAGGCGTATGAAGATAGCGCCCGTACCGTGGAAATTACCGAGGGCTTGAGCCAATACGTCTATCTCAAGGCAGACGAGGTTCCCGAAGGAAAGGTCTTTTTGGGATGGATCGTAAAATCCGGCGACGTAACGATCTATTCGCCGGACTACAAGGACTCCGCGTACTTCAATCTGAAGAACGAGCCCGTAACTGTTGAAGCAGTGATTGTAGATGTACTCGAGGAAGTTGTTCTTACTGTAACAACTCCCAAGCCCGGCGATCTTGCAACCATTGAGATCACCTCTGCCGATCCCTCCAAATACACGGCGGAGCTGATTGATTTTTACATTAACAAGTCCCCCTACACACACTTGAATCCCACCGATCCCTTTGAGTATGGCAGATCTTACACTATGCAGTTCGAGATCATTGCCGCCGAAGGCTATGCCGTTGCAGAAGGTACCGTTGTTACCGTAAACGGTGATGAGACCTACGGCTATGGCGGAGATATTACGGGATATGAAAAGCAAAGATGGACCTTTGAACTTCCCGTTTCCATTACCGTTGTAAACGGCAAAGCATATACCTCAAGCGAATACACCGAAGAGATCGTTGAATTTTACAGTCCCGGAAGCCTCTACATCAAAGCCGACGAAGCCCCCGAGGGTAAAGAATTTTTGATGTGGAAGATTACAACAGATGGGGATATTACCTATAACCATTACAACCCAACAAACATTTGGGTAGGCAGTGCCTCGGTTGTTGTGTGTGAAGCGATCTACGCCATTCCGATCAACACGATCGAGTTGACGATGCCCAAAATAACGGTTGGTAGCACGCCCATCACCACCGTTACCACCGAAAGCGATCTTTACACGGTAGAGATTGAAATGTGGTACAACGTCGGGGATACGCGCACCGAAATGCTGCCCACCGATACCTACGTAGCAGATGCATTCTATGAGTGCAGATTCATCATTACTCCTAAGGATGGGTACTGTGTAGGCAATCACGCCAAGATCAGCGTAAACGGCAAGACGGGAAACACCGGCGGTTACCATGTTGGAACCGCAACAATCGGTGCTTACGTACAGCTGTATGATCTGATCCCTGTTGGTATTGAGGTCACAGGCGGCAAGCTCTATCTTGACGGCGTAGAGACCAACGAGACCGAGTTCCTCCCCGGTACCACCCTGACGTTGGTTGCAGATAAGAGCCTTTATCCCGAAGGTGAAACCTTTACAAGGTGGTATTTCCCGTCGTACTCTTCTACTTTGATCCAATATACCGACGAAAGAGCCGAAAGCTTTACCTTTACCATTTGCGAACCGCCTGCCAGAGACCGCAAGGTTACTATGGAAGCACAGTATGCGGCACTCACCTCTGTTTATTACCTCTACACCTACGTACCGCACCCCGTTGTTGGCGGAACCCCCTCTTATGATGCAGGTGTTGATAAGGGGAAGAACTACTTTGCAGAGGTACTTGCTTGGTATGAGGGCGAAACCCTTTTGGAGACAGACCATATATTTGAGGCAGGCAAGACCTATACTGTAAAAATTCGTCTCGAGCCCGCCCCCGGCTATTACTTCCCGCCGTTGGATTTCGAATATTTGCATGCCGATAACACCTTTAGCGGCAACAGCGCAGATGGAATTTTCCTTGAGCGTGGTGAAAATGGCGAATACATCATCTTTGAATCGTCTATCACAGCAAAACAATTCCAAGAGAATATGTCCGTAACCGTTACAACACCCGTTGCAGGTATGCTTCCCAGCGACGTTGTTGAAAAGGACGGCGACGTCCATTGCGACGTAGAGTTTGGCGGTTGGCTATACTGGGACGAAGAAAAGGGAATGTACGTTGAATTGGCAGAGGGCGAACGCTTTGAGGTTGGCAAGACCTATCGCGTTGACGTCTATTTCGCATCCAACGATACCTGCTTTATTGATTACAACAATATCACAGTTCTCATCAACGGCAAAAATGCCGCCCGCTTCAGCAGTGGAAGCAAAGATGGCGGACTTTGCACTGTTGGATACTATTTAGAATTTACCGTAGAGGCAGATGGTTCAACCTTTGTTCTCGAAGTAGAAAATGGCAGCGCAACCGTTGACGAAGCCCCCGTTACCGAGGTCGGCGGCGGTATTACAGTTACCATCACCGCAGACGCTCCCGAGGATGGCAAGGCATTCAAGGGTTGGGTCGTTGTCAGCGGCGAAAGTGTTGTATTCCTCGATGCAACTGCATCCACTACCACCTTTGTAATGCCCGCAGGCAACGTTAGCGTCCAAGCGGTTTACCGCAATATTCCTTATACCATTACCGTAGTGGACGGTGAAGCAGACCTGAGTGAGGCAGGCAGCGGTGAAACGGTTACCGTTACGGCAGGCGAGACTCCCGACGGCAAGTACTTTGCAGGTTGGGAATGCACAGCAGGCGGCGTAACCTTTGCAGATGCAACTGCTAAGACTACCACCTTTGTTATGACGGGTGAAGCTGTTACCGTCAAGGCAGTTTATGCCGACAAGATCGTTTTGGAAGAAATGGAATTCACGATCCCCGCTCCTGCATACGGAGAGAGTCCTTCCTTTGTTATCACTTCTAAGGATCCCGAAAAGTATACGGCAACGGTTGCATATTGGTATCGCAATTCTGACAGCGAAGATCTGACTCCCGAAAGCACATTTGCATACGGAGAGGGATATACTATTCGCTTTACCATTGCGGCATCCGAAAAATACGCGTTTAACTATAACACCACCATCTTTCTCAATGGTGAGGAATGTGGTTCCTATGGTTTAACAGGTCGTCAATACACGCTGTTCCAAATTCCCGTTCCCATTACAATTGAGGGTGGCACGGCATTTGATACAAGCAGCAACCCGATCACCGCACAAGTCAACGGCTTCTATGTAAAGCTGAAAGTGGACGAGATCCCCGCAGGTAAGAGCTTCTCGCACTGGGAGGTTGTCAGCGGCAACATTACTCTGTATTCGCCTACCTCTCTCGATGGCGCATACTTCTACATTGGCAAAGAGCCCGTTGTCATTCGTGCAATTTATCACACGCACACCTATGATGATACTTACAAATCCAATGCTACACACCATTGGCACGAATGCACCGATCCCGCTTGCACCGACAAAGAGGGCAGCATCAAGGATAAGGTAGAGCACACATGGGATAACACCTGTGACACCGCTTGTAACGATTGCGGACACACGCGCGATATCACCCACACCTATAGTGATTATATTCCTCAAAAGGATGCAACCTGTGTCGAAACAGGCATGAAGGCGCACTACGAGTGCTTGGTATGTTATGCGCTCTTTGACGAAAGCTACAACGCTACGACCGAGCAAGAGCTGACCATTGCTATCAACGATTCTCACAGCTTTGGCGCTTGGGCGTCCAACGGTGACGGCACACACACAAGAGTTTGTTCGCGCAACAACGAGCACACCGAAACCGACGATTGCGCAGGCGGCAATCCAACCTGTGTTGCAAAGGCAATTTGCTCCACTTGTGAAGCTGCTTACGGCAACCTTGGCGCACACAGCTATGGCGTCAAGATCGAGGAAGTTCCCACCACCCACACCAAGGATACTCTTACACAGGGTGTCAAGGCACACTTCCAATGCGGCGTTTGCGCAAAGTATTTCGACGAGGGCAAAAACCCCGTTGATTACGAGGATCTTGTCATCCCTGCACCCACTCACGCCTATGGCGAGTGGATCAAGGATAACGACAACCATTGGAAGACTTGCGAATGCGGCAAGCAAGATCAGCTTGGCGAGCACGTTTACGACGATGAAGCCGATATGATCTGCAACACCTGTAGCTACGACCGCACCGCCCCGCACACCCACGGAGACGGAGAAAAGGTAGATGGTCAGGCAGCAACTTGTACCACAGACGGCTGGAAAGATTACTATCAATGCTCTTGCGGTCACATCTACACCGATAAAGAATGCACAAACGAAATTACCAATCTCGTTGCTTGGAAGGCAGGCGATGGTAAGATCGCAGCAGCACACACCCTTGGCGATCCGATTGCGGCGGTTGAAGCCAACTGTACCGAAAAGGGTATGCAACAGCACCGAAAGTGCTCTGTTTGCGGTACTCTGTTCGATATGGACGGCAACGTAAGAAGCGCCGAGGAGCTCTCCATTGCAACCAACGGCAAACACACCTACGGTGCTTGGGCATCCAACGGCGATGGCACGCACACAAGAATCTGCTCGCACAACAACGAGCACAAGGAGACCGTTGCTTGCGCAGGCGGCACCGCTACCTGCACCGAGGCGGCAGTTTGCTCCATTTGTAACACCGCTTACGGCCAAGCCAACGGACACGATTACAGTGAAGCGACCTGTACCAAGAAAGCAACCTGCTCCGTTTGTGGCGACGAAACAGGTGACCTCAAGCCTCACGATTATAGCGAAGCGACCTGTACCAAGAAAGCAACCTGCTCCGTTTGCGGTACAGAAACAGGTGAATTGAAGCCTCACAATTACAGCGAAGCCACCTGTACTAAGAAAGCAACTTGTTCTGTATGCGGTGACGAGATCGGCGAATTGAAGCCTCACGATTACAGTGAAGCCACCTGCATTGCAAAAGCAACCTGCTCTGTTTGCGGTGAGGAAACCGGTGAATTTGGTGAACACAACTATGGCACCAAGATAGATGAGGTTCCTGCAACGCACACCAAGGACGAATTGAGCGCAGGTATGCAGGCCCACTACCATTGCGCGGTTTGCGATAAGTATTTTGATGCAAATAAAAATCCCGTAGAGCAGGCAGCTCTTATCATTCCCGCACCCACGCACGTCTGGGGCGATTGGGTCAAGAATGACAGCACCCACTGGAAGACTTGCGAATGTGGCAAAAAGGATCAAGAGGGCGCACACGTTTACGATAACGTAACCGATATGCTCTGTAACACCTGTAACTACGACCGCACCGCTCCGCACACCCATGGAGACGGAGAAAAGGTCAACGGTCAAGCAGCAACCTGCACTGTGGACGGCTGGAAGGATTACTATCGATGCTCTTGCGGTCACATCTACACCGACAAGGACTGCACAAACGAAATCACCAATCTCGTTGCTTGGAAAGCAGGCGAGGGCAGAATCGCAGCAACACACACGCTTGGCGATCTAATTGCCGCAACCGAGCCCAACTGCACGGTCGAAGGTAAAAAGGCACACTACGAGTGCTCCGTTTGCGGAACCTTCTTTGATGAAGAAGAGAACGTAAAAGCGGAAGGTGAACTGACAATCCCCGCAAACGATGCGCACAGCTTTGGAGCATGGACATCGAACGGTGATGGCACGCACACAAGAATTTGCTTGCACAATAACGAGCATACCGAAACCGATGATTGCGCAGGCGGAAGTGCAACCTGTACTGAGGCGGCGGTTTGCTCCACTTGTAACAAAGCATACGGTGAGCTGAAACCTCACGATTACAGTGAAGCAACTTGTACCAAGAAAGCAACCTGCTCCGTTTGCGGTACAGAAACAGGTGAATTGAAGCCTCACAATTACAGCGAAGCCACCTGTACTAAGAAAGCAACCTGCTCCGTCTGTGGCGCAGAAACAGGAGAACTGGAAGCTCACGATTACAGTGAAGCAACTTGCACCGCAAAGGCAAAATGCTCCGTCTGTGGCGCAGAAACAGGAGAACTGAAAGCTCACGATTATAGTGAAGCAACTTGCACCGCAAAGGCAAAATGCTCCGTCTGTGGCGCAGAAACAGGCGAATTGAAGCCTCACGATTACAGCGAAGCCACTTGTACAAAGAAAGCAACTTGTTCTGTATGTCAAGCAGAAACCGGTGATTTTGCTCCTCACAACTACAGTGAGGCAACCTGCACTGCAAAGGCAAAGTGCTCCGCTTGCGGCGAAGAGACAGGTGAGTTGGCAGATCACATTGATGAAAACAAAGACGGCAAGTGTGACGTTTGTGAATATCAAATGACCACAATTCCGGAAGAGACTACTCCCGAGCCTGAGGAAACCACTCCGGCGCCCGAAGAGACAGAACCCGAGCAACCCTCCGATACCACTCCCGAAGAGCCTAAGAAAGGCCTCTCCGGCGGTGCTATAGCAGGTATCGTTGTTGGTTCCACGGTAGTAGTAGGTACTGGCGGATTTGCGGTTTGGTGGTTCGCAATTCAAAAGCATACTTTTGCCGAACTTGGCACAGCTTGCAAATCGATTGCAGGAAAGGTTGGCGGCTTCTTCAATGGCATCTTTGAAAAGATCAAAAAGCTGTTCTCTAAAAAATAAAGTTAACTAAAAAGGGGGCTGTCTCAAATGCGAATTTGAGACAGCGCCTTTGGACATGTTAAAAACGAAAACTATATTTCAAATTGGATTTTGTTTTTGCTTATCAAGGTGGCTTTTGCTCTGTGCCAAATGGAATCAGCTCCAACTATAACAAAAAGCTTTTCTTAAACGGGAAATCGCAAGCCCTTCCTTTTACAAAATTCACAAAGATGTCGAACATTTCGCAATCAAACGTTCTTTTTTGTCGAAAAATACAGAAAAATTTTCAAAAAATATACTCAATAAGTTAATTATAGAAATGATGATGGATTTACTAAAATTCACTTATTGAGTATAATGGTAACATAATAAGAAAGGATGGTGAGTGTAATGACATCTCAGCTTTTACATGAAGTATTACCTGTTAGTAATGCTCAACTAAAACATAATTTTGGTGCTTTTATAAAAAAGCATCGCATAGCGAAGAAAATGACACAAGAGGAATTGGCGACCTCAATGGGCCTAACCAAAAAGTCGGTTTGTTATTTTGAAAAAGGCAGAACCTTTCCTTCACAAGAAAACATTTTCAAGCTCGCCCAAATTTTGGATATGTCTCTTGACGAATTCGTCTTTGGCGAAAGCGTATTCAGTCACGAGATCAGCATTCCGCAAATCAACGAAATGCTGCAAACGCTTTCCGATAAAGAGCAAGGCATGGCGCTTGCAACATTGTCTACTATCATTGAAACTATCATCAAGGGGAGAGAATAATGACATTTGAGTTTATATACGAAAAGTATTTCGATGACATTTATCGGTACTGTTGTAGTCGCAATGACAACGATGAATATCATGCTCAAGAAGCTACAAAACTAACCTTCGACGTTGTTTGGCGAGATTGGGAAATGATAAAAGAGTATCCGCCGGAACGCTTTTTGGCTTGGCTATATGGCGTAGCGAAAAACAAAATAAAAGAAATAAGGCGTGATCAACCACCTGCTACAGAATCGACAAGCGAGGAATGGTGTCGCGCCTTAATTGATGAACAGAATATTCAAAAAGAACCGCTGGATGAAGAGGAAGAATATCAGAAATATGTCGAATACATAAACCAAATTCGTTTGCAGTTGAAGCCAAAAGAGTGGAACCTATTTCAAATGCGTGTTGTAGAGCGAATGCCACACAAGAAAATTGGTGAAGCGTTAGGAATAAGCGAGAACGCCGCCAAGCTGCGATGGATGCGATTGGAAGAAAAATTGCGACCCATTGTTGAAAAAATCCTCAAAAACAAATAAATTTCAAAAAAATTAGAAAAAATTTTCAAAAAAACGACACTTTTTGATAAATAACTGTCACTTACTCTATGAAAGGAGGTGACAGAGATGTTTATCAAAAAGAAAAAACAAAAGGAGATAAATAACAATCATGACCCGCCTAGAATCTATTAAGAGCAACGCATTTTTGCTGGGGCTCAATATGAACAAAGCAACCAAGGAGCAAAAAATCCAATGGCTTTGCCAAATAATCGATAACGAAACCGACAAGCCAGAGGACGAAATGGATCTTGCTCTGATAGGTGAATGCTCCGCCTATCTGCGTGAGCTTTCCGACAAAGCAGCGGAAGCCACCAAAGAGCAAAAGAAACGCATATTGCAACAAATCAAAGCACATCATAATCAAACTGCAACAAAATCTGCCAATGTACTCCGCCCACGTTGGAAAACGGTAAGAAAAGTCGTAGGTATAGCCATAGCGGCAGTGCTACTTCTGACACTCACACTAACCGTTATCGCCAAGGTTAAAGGATATAGCAATGCTTGGGAATACGTTAAAGAGAACATTCAAAGAATCGTCGGTTTGGATGCCGGAGACAGGATGAATGAGGGCGAGATTACGCTTATCAAAAATGATGGGGTAGTCGTATATAAATCTATCGAAGAACTTTTGAAGAGTGAGGGGTTAGACATCCTTTACCCTGCAGAATTGCCAGATGGTGTTCAAATTACGAAGATTTCGGAGCAAATTATTTCCCAAAATCATACTATATACTGTTACAAATTCTCGGATGAGAATCTTTCTGTTTTGGCGTCGACGATACAAGAGGTTTCCCCAGAGGATTTGGGAAAATATGAATTTATATCAACAGAAAGAGTGATGTTTTATACCGAAAAAACAGAGGAAGGCATTCATCAGGCTATAGGGTATGATGGAAAATATGAATATCGTATATACTGTAATAATTATGATGTGTTAATCAAAATACTAAATGCTATGAGGAAAATTGAAAAATGAAAAAAGCAATGAAAAGATTAGTGATAGTAGTAATGTTAATCACCATTACAATTTGTGCTACACTTGGAGTATCTGCTGATGCCAATGTTGGTAATACCTATCAAATTGAAAACGTAACTGTCCTTTTTGAGGCAGAATCCAAGCTTTCCACCGAACAGCAAGAAATGATTGCTCAACTATTGGTGAATTCGGAATACGGCATTTCGCAAGCAAATTTAATTTGCGACATTTTTGGGCACAAAAACACAATGGAGGGGGTAACCACCATTACTCACAAGGCTAAGGCAAACAGCCCTAGATGTTTACAGGAACTTTTCACCATTACCACTTGCTCTCGTTGTAACGAGTCCACAGTAGAAAGAGATGGTATGTCCTACATCACCTGCTGCCCCGAAGATTAATTTTCACATCAACAAGATAACAAGTCGCGGCATCGAAACCAACGACAAGTAAATAAAGACCGCCTTCGGGCGGTCTTGCTCGTCTTATCTGATGCCGCATCCGCGCGACGGCGCGTACCTAAATCAAGTCTGAATTTTCAGACATATAACAGTTTTATTAAAAAGCAATAAAGTTTTTTATTGGAGGAAAAAACTATGAAAAAGGTTCTTATTGTACTGTTGACTCTCGTAATGGTTATCTGTAGCACATGCTTAAATGTATGTGCAGACGGCTCCGGTAGTAATTCGGGTCAACCCATCACTGTAATGAGCTTTAACGTTAAAGTTGAGGCTTTCAAAAATGGTCGCGATGATCTTGTTATAGCTACCATTCAAGAAAATACCCCCGATATTTTTGGTGTGCAAGAGGCAGATATTACTTGGATGAATACCTTGAGGAACGGTCTTACCGGTTATGCAGCAATTGGTACAGGGCGCGACTGGTGGGGAGCGGGGGAGCATTGCGCAATATTCTACCGCACCGATCTGTTTACCCCAATCGCCAGTGATACCAGATGGCTCTCCGCTACTCCTACTCAGGAATCTCTTTATTCCTACACCGAAAACGGCACGACCTATACCGCAAACGACAAGCGTATTATGACCTATGTTGTTTTAGAGCGCATAAGCGACGGCACAAGATTCCTTGTTGTCAACACCCACCTTGATAATAACGGTGACAATACGCTTGCAGTAGCAGAAAAGATCAGACAAGGACAAATTGCAGTTATGCTGCAACAAATTCAAGGTGTTCTCGATGTGCGCGGCAATTTGCCCACCATCGTACTTGGCGACTTTAACGCTACCCCTGAGAAATCTGCTCGCGCAGCGATGATCTCTAACGGATATCTGGATGCTTCTGCGATTGCAGCGCAGGGTACAGCCGCATCCACCTACAACGGTATGACGGAAGGCACGAGCGCGATTCTCGATTACATCTTTGTTTCTCCCAATTTAGCAAATGCGGTTGGAACTTACACCGTTTGCCCCGCCAAGAGAAACGGACAATGGATCTCTGACCATAACGCAATTGTGGCTACCATTACTCTCCCCTAAAATGAAGAACACCAACGCAGATAACCTTCTGCGTTGGTGTTCGTTGTGTGCGCTCGGCACACACCTCTAAATCAAGTTGGAGTTTCCGTGCTTATGCTTGATTTGGGAAAAGAATTATGATACATAAAAACGATGCACCTCTTGGTGAGGTGCTTATGGAAAACACGATCACAAAAAATGAGCTGCAACCCCTAAAGGTTGTGTATGAAGTTGTCGGAGAGCCGCAACCATCGGGAGATAGCAACTGCATCTCCTACGGAATCGCCGCATACATCGATGCCGCGACGAGCAACACCAAAAACGTTATCGCCTACGTGCGAGACGTTACCCCGAATAAAACCGAAATAAAAGATCTTGTGCAAAAGTGTAACGCTTTTGGGCTTTCCCCAATACATCTCGCTGATGTGATCGAGGATTTCCTAAATAAGTAAAGAAACAAAAAAGCAAGAAACGGAAATTCAAATAGGGCAGAGGAGTCTCCTTGATACCACCCTTTAGAAAATTACGAAAAAAGAAAGGACTCTTCAAGCATAAGCGTCCTTGCTTCCCTCCGCGCTAGTTCGGTGTCGGAGGTTTTCTTGTAAAACGATGCTCGCGTGGGTATCGTTTTTTTCTATTCTTGGACAAAACAGTACACTCTTGCCATTTTCCTTTCTTATTTTATATATTTTTATAGTGTTTCCTGCGTTTTGTTGCACTTATGAGATGGTAGCATCTGCTGCCAAGTCCTCGTTGAGGTCGGTGATGACGTCGCCTTTGATGCCAACGTATTTCATATCAAAGGGTACGCCCGATGCTGCTATGGGATAAATACCCGTGGTATGGTCAACAAAGTAGGTGGCAAAGGGAGATTTGGAGATCTCCTCTTCGGAGACGTTGCGCGTCAGTTGATACAGAATCGCGGCTACCATTTCAAGGTGTGCGAGCTCCTCTGTGCCGACATCCGTGAGGATGCCCGTGACCTCGCCCCAAGGCATTGCGTAACGCTGATTGAGATAGCGCATCGATGCGGCAAGCTCGCCGTCAGGACCGCCGAGCTGAGAGACGATCAGGCTCGCGAGCTTGGGGTTGGGGTTTTTAATTTTTACGGGGTATTGCAAGGTTTTCTCATAAGTCCACATAAGTCAGGTTCCTCCTATTTTTAGTTGGCTTCCGTTTCCCAAGGCCAAGGACCTTTTACCCAATCCCACGAGTTGCGGGAGGTGTTCCCATACATTGTCATGGGTCCACAGTGCTTCTGATAGGAAACAAGCAGCTTTTCGCGCTGCTCGATAAGGGCGTGGTAGTACTCTAAGGCTTCGGGGTGGCAGGGATACGCATCCAAAAACAGGACGGTCTCCTGAATGGCAAAGTTGATGGCACGCAGCGTCTCGCGCTCGCGGCAGCAGTTAGAATAGTGATTTTGATTCATAATGCGGGGCTCGCTTACATAGGACGGCGAGCACAACCCTCCTTTCCACCTTTGTGGGGGACTGCCTCAAAGGGCAGAACAAGTTCGGAAAAGATTGTGCCTTGCTTAAGTCCTTCGGCAGGGTCAAGCAGCTTGCGCCAGCATTGACGGGGGGAATAGACCATTGCAAGCGCGGGTGCGTCGATTTCGGTGGGGCAGGACGTGTTACAGGGCTTCTGACAGCCACAGCCGTTCTCGGGCATTGTGGGGAGTTCCTGACGGGCCTGCGGTTGACGTGTCTGCGGTGTCCACTCACAGCACATTCCTGCCGTTCCTCTGCGCGGCTCAACAGGCGTGCGATTACAGGAACGTTCACGATCGCAAGAACGCTCGCATCCACAGCCGTTTCCGTTCAATTCACCGCCCAGCATACGGCGCAAAAAATCGGCGTCGGCACGGTTTTCGGCCGCGCGACGGTTGTTTTCAAAATACATTTGTAGCTCCTTTTGCATTGTATTTAGTCGAAACGAGAGGTGTCGACTATTCCCAATATATGCTTTTTTGTCGCAAAATGTCATTATTTTAATCTTATTTTATATAAAGAATTATTCTTATTATAGAAACAGACCAATTTTTTGTGCTTTTTTCGTTTTTTATTGCATTTCTATAAAAAATAGTGTATAATAGAGTCATAAAACTACATTCAAAAGAAAGTGAGGAAATAGAGTATGGCAGGACCCGGTGGTGGCTCTCGAGGTGGAGGATTTGGCGGCGGCTCTCGTGGCGGCGGCTTCGGAGGAGGTTCCAGAGGAGGTTTTGGAGGCGGTTCTCGCGGAGGCGGTTTTGGCGGTGGATATCATCGCGGCCCACGCTTTGGTTACGGTTACTATCACCGTCCGCGTTTCTTTGGTTTCGGCCCTCGCTATTACGGCTACGGTGGCGGCGGATGCCTCGGTGGTTTGCTTGGCGCCCTGATGGCACCTATTATTCTTCTTTTGGTCGTTGGCGTTATGATGTTTGGAATGATCGGCTCGGCGCTTGGAAACGTAGCAAACGGCGGTGTCATTTCCTATGATGAAGCGACTTTCCAAGAATACGCAAACAAGGAATACCTCAAAGCATTTGGCAACTCCGATGCAACCGAGGATAACATTCTCGTCGTTCTCCTGACCAATGAAGAATCCGACGGCTATTATTGCATCGCGTGGGTAGGCGACAATATTCAGGATAGAATTACTTTGATGTTTGGCGACGAAACGACTCCGTTTGGCCAATCGATGATCGCATCCATTCCCGAATATTACGCATATTCACTCGATTCCAATCTGGCAACGGTTATGAATACGATGTCGGATAAGATCGAAAACCTTGGTCTAACTTCTTCTTTCAAAAAAGAGTACAGCCACGAAAAATCACCCCAATCGCACTTAGTAAACTATACAGACCTTGCTCTTACCGAGGAGACGGTGAACGATGCACTCGTATCCTTTACCGAGGAAACGGGTATTCCCACAGTCATCGTTGTTGAGGATATGGAGACTGTGTTTGGTAAGACTTTACCCATGGGCGACATTATTATTTTGATCATTCTTTCCGTGCTTGCCATTGTGGCGATCGTTGCTATTGTTCGTACGGTTAAAAACCGCAGCAAGTTCAAACAGGGCAACCCTGAGGATGATGACAGAGACTCCGGAAACAACGACCGAGATAATTACGAGACAAAGAACAGATGGTAACAATATGAAAACGCAGTACGTGGTGCGAATTTGCATGACGTACTGCGTTTTTTGCTTGAGGGGAAAATGTGAGGCTCTGAACCCAAACGTGCGTACCAATTTTCTGTAAAATTAAAGAACAGATATTTCATCATCCAAATAGTATTCTAGGGGAGATTCAATATAACCACCTATTTCAATTTCTCCATATTTTCTCGACAATTTCTTGCATTTATCGTATGGGTAGAGGGCACATTTCCAAAGAAATCGCTCACACGCATAATATTCATCGAACAGTTCCAATACGCCTTCTTTAAAGATCTTGTTTAAGTCTTTTTCGGAGAGGTATCTGGAAATTCCTCGATGAATGCCGAAAACGTTAACCCTGACTTTGGAGAGGATGCTTAATTCATCAATTGAACAAGCTGCAATTCTAATTTGCCCCTTGATACATTTCCATTCCCCGTTTTGTAAAACAGAAAAACCATTCGGGAAGTCAAACAGGACGGCATCATCTTGAGAGAAAATTTTGAAATGGCAATCATGTAAATCAACATCCGGATAGGCGTTGGTTTTGTATAGTTTCATCAGTTACGCTCCTTTGCTGTTTTGCAAGAAGCAATCAGCATAACACGCAGCGAGGTGCATTTGGAAGAGAGCGTCTTATACGTTGTTTCATCAATATACTTCGTTTTGTATAACGATTCAAGCCAATACCCGGTTTCGTTTGCCTCTTTTAATGCAATTTCAAATTTCGATACAAAATCCTTAATCCCTTGTGCATACTGTGCCTCGTGAATGTTGGCGCCGATTGAGGTACCGCTTCTGCCGATTTGATTTGAAATAATGCTTTCGTGATTTGCTTTCAAAAATCTAACAAGATCAATAATATCCACAGAAAACTCCATAGAAAGATCAACAAGTTTATTCTCTTTCATCGTATCACCTCTTTCAAAATCATTATAACATAAAAACTTCAAATTGTCAATAAATGATGTCACACGCTTTGCGTGTTATGATGTTATGCTGCGCATAATGATGTTGCCCATTTCATTCGCAATGATGCGATGTTTGCCCCAAAATGTGGCGAAGCCACGCATCATTAGGCGAAGCCGTCATCATTGGCGCAGCCAACATCATTTGCCGAAGGCAAACATCATTAAAAGCAAAACACTTCCCCGCTATTGCGGAGAAGCGTTTGCTTTTTATATGGGGCTCTGAACCCAAACGTGCGTATTATGCAGTGTCAAATTCCACACACAGTGCGCACGTTATAATAAAAAATACAAGCATTTTTTATTTGGGTTCCGCTATAATGCCACTCGATAAAAAACGAAAAACCATTGCTAATGCAATGGTTTTTGTTTTTTATGGGGTGAGATATGGGGCTCGAACCCACGACCTTCAGGGCCACAACCTGACGCGCTAGCCAACTGCGCCAATCCCACCATATTTAATTTGTGGCGTGCCTTGAGGGATTCGAACCCCCGACCTACTGCTTAGAAGGCAGTTGCTCTATCCGGCTGAGCTAAAGGCACATCACCGGTGCCTTATCGGTCACCTTTCTGGAGCGAGTGATGGGAATCGAACCCACGCGGCCAGCTTGGAAGGCTGGAATTCTACCATTGAACTACACTCGCAAAGATGTGCGCTCACACGTACTTGAATATTATATCACACCTCCCCTTTTTTGTCAATACTTTTTTTGAAAAAAATATTTTTTTCGAAAATTGCCATCTGTTTACTACAAGTTCATAATATTCCATTATAATATGTCTATCAAAAAAACTCGAAAGGAGTCTTTTTATGAAGATTTTAAAAT
>JAZNZC010000080.1:0-35667 GCA_045594745.1 Eubacteriales bacterium | reverse complement strand
CATCGAATACGGCGGTTCCTCGTGCAGCCATAAGCTGCTGGAATCTCTCTATGCTATCGTAGAGCATAGGATCATCCCAAACCGTAGAGACCAACGCATCAGCCTTTGCAGGCTTGCCGATGATGCTGCAGTAAACGATATAGCAGTATGTGAGAGCTTCGATGGCTTTGTCGATGCCGCTCCTCATACGGGATACTAAAGAGAGTGTGTCATACATTGAGCGGCGCACCTGCGTAGCGGTTGCATTCGCGGTGTCTGCCGGTGTAAGGATGCCGTTGGATGTGCCGACCTGCTTTTCAAGTCTCGCAAACAAGTCAAGCATTCTCTGTCTGTAGGAAGCATCGCGGATGTCGGGGGAGAATATCTCAAACAGGTTTTCTTTTCCGTTTCCGACAAAAGATTTATAAAGGTGACTGTTGACTTGACTGTTTTTGTCAAGCATTGCATTGTCGACACCAAGCCAAGCCTGCTTAAGGTCGTATTCTTCGCAGTATTGCTTCAGGAGCGTTTTGATCTCGTTGATGGTGTCGTCGCATCCAAAGGTGATTGGAGCGCCTTGCAGTCTGTCGGTGGTTCTGTTGTCCTTCGGGCAATCCACAAAGGCAAACAAGGGCTTTTCAACGCCTCTAAACGTTATGACGGGCTGTATGCTCTCCCACTCCTCAAAAGACTTTAGGGAAATCTCCGCTCCGCTGTCGCTTGTTGCCTTGTTCTCAACAGTAAAGGTCTTTGCCTTCGGGTCGAACTCATAAGATGCCAACCGGTAATATCTGCGGTTGTTTTTTGTGCGAATGTCCGCCAACACACCAATACCGGTAACGTCGTCACCGATGGATGATGTTACCCACGCGCGCCCCTGCGGAATAATGTCCGTGTAAATCTTCCCCTCGATGATGTAGGGAATAAGGAAAACGCGACCAACACCAAAAGCCATCTGCACCCACTTGTAGGATTTATCCATCAGCCTTGTTACGGCTTCGGATACGTTTTCGTCCTCACATTGGAAGGAGAAGCCGTCAAGCGTGTAGTTTGTCAGTCGGCTTGCGAATATTTCTGCAAAGTTAATTTCGTCTATGCGCTCATACTCTGCATCCCATTTGTTTTCTGTTCTCGATTCCCATCGGCTTTCCTTCGATTTCTTCTTGAATAGGGTAAAAAAGATATTCCGAAAGAAACTGAAGAAGCCAACGGAATTGAATTTGATGTTTTGTTCCACGTTATCCTCCGTTATCGCCTGATAAATGTCTTATGTAATACTCCCAAGAATACTCAAAGGCATCCAAAGGGCATATATTTGTTGTGCCTGGTATATCCAACCGCTCATCTTTCGGTGCCTTATCGTCCCACACCGCAGAGCGCAGAGCAGATATCAAGGATTCGTTTTCTTCCTTGACAATCTTGATGCGCTTTGATGTGAATAGAATGTCCGTGCACCGAATACGGTCTATAATTTCATTTTTCACGCTGTTGCGAATGCTCCACGTGAGGTTTTGTCGCTCACTATTGATAATCGTTTGCTCTGCGCTATCCGCAAAGACATAGTCAATAAAGCCATACCTTGCTTGAATTTTCTTGCAGAATTGGTCGAGCTTGTCCATAACAAACTCAACGCTTTTACCCTCCGCATCGTATTCCTCGGAGCGGAGAACATAGACACGCGAGCGGTCCCGAGATATTCCCGATGCGCAGAAGGTATGCTTTGACTTATGGCCGCCAAAGTCTTGCCCTATGCAGATGTATCCGATGTCATCCTTCGGTACTTCCTCTGCCGCGATATAGTGCGCATCCTCGTTGTTGATGAAAGAGGTGTAGATTGCGCCTTCTGCGGTGCACCGCTCTCCCAAGATGTCACGTCTGTACCATACAGAGCCAGGCTGATACTTCGATATCTCCGCCGCGAGGTTCTCTTTTGACAGATTGACATTGTCGAAGATGTTAAAGGTCACAAGGTTAAAACCGCCCTTGAGCGTTCCATCTTTGCTCTTGGTATCGTAGGCATCTATGAACTCCGTGTAGATCTGTGCCGTAGGGCTTTCGGGGTTCAAATCCCAATAGAACCGCTTGACATCCGCATTGATCTGTCTGCGCATTGCCTCGCGTATCGTATCAGGGTGATGTAGGTTTATCTCGGTAGCAATCCATAAGCCAATGGACATACCACGGAACTTCTTGTAACTGTCTGCCTTTGCGCCACCGCAAAAGAGAACAATCTTCTCTTGGTAGTTGGTATCCTTGCCAAAGATGCGCAAACACTCGTTGCCTTTGTACTTTCCCCACTTGCATTGACCGCGAAAGATATGCTCCAAGCCGTATCCGTCACAGTCACCAATGACAACCTTTGCCGTTGGCTGTGTAGATGCGGTTGCAAGGTGCAGCTTATCTTTTGACCTCTTCAAATCGTGAGCAAAGCAGAAAACATTGTCGGTTGTCTTACCGCTACGGATTGACCCCTCCGCAATATTCATAGCGCAAGATTGTGTTCTGCGCATATAGTCTTTATGCTTGTCGCTCCAATTGTAATTGAGCGTTTTTCTTCTCTTAACCGTTGCCAAAGATATCCTCCTCCGCTTCGCTGATGTCCTCAATCTCTTCGGATGCGCTATCTTCGCCAATAAGTCCTTGCAGAGCAGAGAGCTTTTCTATATCGCCTTTTCTCAAGGTGTTTAATAGACAAGCAACCGTTACAAGCTCCTTTATTGATTGATCCCCGGTTATTCCATATTCCTTTGCTATTTTCTTTAAGTTCGATTTGCTTTTTACGTCGCTATCGAGATAATCGTTCAGTATGTTTTGGATGGTCTTTTTTTCTCTCCTTACTGCTCCGGATGCTATACCGCCTTTTCGCCCATTTTCTCGGGCTTCGCTCGGGCTTAGATTGCGTTTTAGGTTTGCTTCGTTAGCCATCCAAACCAACCTTTTGTGAATTTTGCATTTTGCCCTCCAAAACAAAAAACCGCAAAGGCGTTAACCTCTGCGGTGTGTAGTTATTGATGATAATAGTTTAGCATAAAAAAAGGTCGTCTTATATCATCTTTGTTTCCTCTTGACATTTTTTTGAAGTTGTGATATAATTGCATTGTCTTAATAAGAAAGGAGAACTGATATGAAGAAGATTTTTTCCGTGTTTTTGTTGATCCTTATGCTTGCTAATGTATGCTCTATGACATCTTGCGGTTTTATGAAGCAAGAAGAGGGAAGCGACGGCCTTATTTTCCGCCTAAACGAAGATGGCGAGACTTGCACTCTTGTTGGGACGCAAAACTGCATGGATACAGATATTGTTATTCCAAGCAGTTTTAAGGGAAAGAAAGTTACCGGAATAGATAATTTTGCGTTTTCGGAATTTAGCAAAACTAAAATTAAAAATATAACCATACCCGATACAGTCGTCTATGCCAATTCACTCTCTTTTAGTTATCTTGATCATGAGGGGATATATAGGGACATACAAATTGACACTATAACCCTTGAAAGAAAATTATCAAACGATAATGTCGAACGGTTGAAATTTCTCTATTTATTCTTTACAGGCAATGAAAGTATACCCGAGTCAACTACTGTGGTTCTCGAAGATGCAATCTTATACTATGATGAATTAGAAGAAGCTTGGATTGTAAATAGAAAATAATAAAAAAGGGACTAACCAAAAGGTTAGCCCCTTTTTCTTATATCACATCAGGTTCCTCAATAGTAAGCCCTCTATAATAGGCGCAGAGGGCGCGTGCTTCCTTGAGCCATCTATAAGCGGTCAATGGAGTGCAGTAACTCTTTGTAGCAAACGCCAAGACCCTTTCGGATATGATCTTATTCGGTATCCTTGCACTCCCCTTATAGGGGAAATAAACCGCCTTAACGGCTTCTATGATGTACTCGCGGTTTCTATCCGTTAGGTTTGCGAAAGTGGCGTTGACCGCGTTGATATCGCCTATAATCGGCTTTGCCGTGTTTACCGAAGCATCCGCCTTTGCCACTATGATTTTAGGGTCAAGACGGAAGAGCCGATTGTTGACATCGTTCCTGATCCTCGCCTCGTACTCCTCTGCCGTAGGGTATCGGAGAGAGGCAACACGGGCGAATATAGCCGTTACCGTGTCCATATAGGTTTCTTTATTTCTCATTTTCCCTCCAATGCTCTGCTTGCCTCATACTCCTTGTAGATGCTCATAAAGTCATCGAGTTCTAAAGTGACGAGGATAGCCGCGTTGTTCTTCTTGTGGAACACAGCAGGGATATCGCCCTTTGGAGCGGCATCGTGCTTTGCCTGATCCATCCAATCATAGAGGCGCATCTGCTCTTGGTGCTTTGCCTCTATGTGGAGATAGGGAAGTCCTACCACATCGGAGGCATCGCCGGTGTTACCGCAGTATTGCGCGGTTCTCCTTGCATCGTATCCGTGCTCACGGAACTTTGATGCAAGCAACCTCTCAAAACGAGCTCCTTTCTGTTTGCTATTTACTGCCATTCGGTTCTCCTTCCGTGTATTTCTTTTTGAGTTCTGCAAGGCATAGCCTAATATCTTCCCCAAGCATAATATTGCTAAATCTGTCGAACATTACTGACTCAATCTTGTCAATAATCTCTCGAGCAACCTCGGCTCTTATTCCATATATTCTGTTCAAATATCCCTTTGCTTCTTGTGTCATATCATTAAAAAGCTTTTCCATACGGTCATACTCGCTCTTTGGTACAACATCGGCGGTGGGGGTGTCTTGAATTTGGCAAATGCAATCAAAAATCGCTTGCCCTGCTTCGCTTTCGCAATCGCATTCAGCGCAATCCCTTTTCCACGCTTCTAAAACTTCTATAAGCGCATCCGCATCAATATATCGTGGCATATCATTCACCGCCTTTCTTTTGGTTAAAAAATTCGGTTATAGAACAACAACGCTTATCGCAATTTTGACAATAAACGGATAGAGTTTGCGAATACACATCACAACCTTGTGGCTCTGCGTTCTCATCATAGTATTGAATACCTTTTAACTTCGTGTAAAAGCCAATAGTGCTTCCACAATGTTTACACTTCATTCCGCACCGCCTTTCATTTTCGGTGGTTCGGGAAGCGGCATCCAATGGGTGACATATCCCTGCAAGTGTCCGAGTTTTCCGTAGTTGAACCATTTGCCACCGTATATTCTATCTGTGTCTACGCTCACACGGTTTCCGATTTTGACTACGACCAACACATCAACGCTTTCTTCAGGCAACCTATCCGCAATACTTATCCACTCTTGCTTGCGGAAGCCATCACAATCTATATTGCCAATTCTCTCAATCGCATCGGAAGGTGTATGCCCGTCCCACTTCGGGGCTTTTTCAAGTTCTTTTACCTTGAATATATCCCAATAAGGCTCTATGTCGTAGTGGTATGTCGCTTGCCCTTGCTCTGTTTCAATGCCGACTATAAACATACCGTCATACATATCTCCCGTATCGTGCAACTTGGATTTCCAAGCCTTTTCGGGCATCATATTGCATATCACGGAAAACAATACGGCTCTGTGGTGGTACAATTCATTGAATGTGTGATAACCGTCCGAAAATTCACCTATATTGTCGGGTAGCTTGCGGTAGCCTGCGTTGTAAAGGGCTTCGCAATCTTGATAAACTGAACAAGTATCATCGTGGTCAATGCTTTTCAAACTGCATTTACTACAATCACCGTAATTTTTGCAGATGACTTTCGCCATTTCTTCAATCTGCTCTTTCATCGGTTGCTCCTTTCTAACTCGACATAAGGTCGTGCAGTTGTGCCATATCGGATATTTTCTTTTTGCAGTATTCGGGCAGGTTTGCTCGCACAAGTGCCTCTGCAACGGCAGGGCAAACAGCGTTGCCGCAGCGCGCCACCTGGTCAGCTCTTGTAATGGCGTTGCCGTTTATGTCTTTGTCTATAATATAATCGTGCGGGAAGCCCATTGCGTCGTAAAGCTCGCGCGGCGTGAGCATCCGCAGTCCGATGTCGGAAATGAAATACCAAGCTCCGCGAACATTGAGGAGCAGGATCTCATCGTCAGCGAGACTATATCCGCAGTACTGATTGAGCATCTTGCGGACCTCGTTCCAATACCCGAGATCTGTGTGCCCGTCCCACTTTACGACTGTCGCGCGGATGTCAGCAAACTGCCCGTCCCGAGCGGTAACGGTCATAAGAGGGTCGAGCGGATGCTGTCCCTTATCATTACCTTTGAAGTGTGCCAGGTGAGAAAGCACCATAGAATTGTGGTCGACTGCCGTAACGGTTGGCGCAGGATCATTGAGATTTGCGCCGTCGACGCCTGTGAAGAACTTGGAAAGAAAAGCGGTTGACAATGCCTCGCGGTCTTTTGCGGTTATCGTTTGCGCAGGTTTCTCAATATCAATTCCATCACGTCCGTTTCCGTAGTACTCGGAAAGATACGCGGCACTCAATCCGTATCTGTTCGCCGCGTCAACCGTCTGTATCGGCGCTTCCAATCCTTGCCCGCGCACTTCATTTGCGCTCTGCTCGGTATGGTATTGTATCAGGGTAGGAGCGGTTAGGAAGTTCCTTCCGCCCGTTGTGATTGTCGGCACTGGCTCGTCCATTCCATGTGGGACGTTTCCCGCATTGTTGCACATAATGTAGGGAGTGACAACAGGAGATGCAACTCCGCCGGTATACTTTCCTGTAACTGTGTTAAATGGGTTGCTTAATTCTCGTGGCTGACGCTCTCCGCCGTGATTACATTCGACCGAGTACGGCGTCATCAAAGGATCACACACATACTGCTTTGTGCTTGATACAACCGTTGAGAGCGGTTCCTTGATGTCGTGAACACGAGGAAGCTGTCCCTTGTTCTCACCGTATCCAACGGGAACGATGAACGGTTCTGCGCTTTTTATAACGAATTTATCAAGCCCACGTGCGATGCGGCGCAGAGTGTTCTCCTTGAGCGGTCGCATGGCGTTGACACCGTATTGCTCTTTGATTTCTGCCTTGCTTGCAAAGATGGAAGGGCATGGGAGCGAGAAGTCTATCACCTCTGCTGCGGCTCTCCAAGGCTTTAACTCGCCACGCTTTACCTCTTGACTGTCTCTTGGCGCGTGTGTGCGCCCTGGCCAAACGATTTTCTTTCCGTCGCATCGTGCAATCAGATGAAAGCGTGTGCGGATGGTCGGCGCCCCAACGTCTGCCGCGCATATCTTACGCGTCTCAACCTCATAGCCGAGATCCTGCAGCTGTTTCAACCACTTTTGATAAGTCTGTCCCGCCTTGCTCTTAACGGGCTTTCCTTTGCGGACAGGCCCCCAGGTCGTAAACTCGGGAACATTCTCGAGCATAATCACGTCAGGTCTTACTTCTGCTGCCCATTTGAGGACCACCCAAGCAAGCCCGCGGATCTTCTTATCAACAAGCGCGGCACCCTTTGCACGGGAGAAGTGCTTGCAATCGGGGGAGAACCACGCAAGACGAACGTGGCGACCTCTCACGGCAGTTTTGGGATCGACCTGCCAAATGTCCTCGATGTAATGCTCTGTAAAAGGATGGTTTCTTTGGTGCATCATGATAGCGGCTTCGTTGTGATTGATAGCCACGTCCACGGGATGCCCCGTCGCCATTTCAATGCCCGTGGAAGCCCCGCCGCCACCGGCGAAGCTGTCCACAAAGCAATAATCAAATATGCTGTATTGATTGCTCATGATTTACTCCTTTCAGTAATCAAAACGGCAAATCCTGATCGGTATCAATCGCCTCAAAATTAGGCACTACGGGCTTTTGATTGGTGTAGGTGGGTTCTTGCTCGCTCTTGCCGTCAAAGGCGTTATCGGTGGCTTGTTTACCGTCTACAAAGTATGCTTCATCTACCACAATCTCGGTAGCGTATCTCTTCTCTCTGTTCTTCTCCCACATTCTCTTTTGCAGAGAGCCGACAACGCAAATGGCATTGCCTTTGTCAAAATGCTTGGTGACAAATTCTGCGGTCTGTCTCCAAGCAACGCAATCGAGGAAGTCTGCACCTGCATCCTTGCCTCGTCTGTTCACCGCAATGGCAAATGTGGTAACGGATACACCGCTCGGTGTTTGCTTCAGTTCAGGCGTGGCGGTAAGTCTGCCGCCGATGATTACTTTATTAAAATTCAAAGACATATTATTCCTCCTCAATAAGTGTGTAAGTAGCATAGCGGCAAGGTCTGCCGAATTTGTTTTTTCCGTTGGTAATCGTGCAGATGATGTGATGGTGTTTTCTCAACTTGAATATAACGTCAGCCAAACGGGTGATGCTATATAGCTTGTCTGCTTCTTTCGGTGTGATGCTCCCTTTAGACTTAAGGTGAGCCAATACCAATACTGTTTGTGGCATTATTTATCCTCCCTGATATAATTCTTTCTAAATTCTGCCCGAAAGTCGGCAATGGTCATACCGTAATATTCCATTGCCTTCTTTTGAGCGTATTCTTTCAGCTGCCTATCAACCTCGGCGTTAACGTGGACGGATAATTCACCGAAGATGTGGCACTTGTTGTGGTGGATATACACGAACAAGCCGTATCGTTCTGACTTGCTCCGTAAAGCTCCACCGAATACGTGGTGTTTGTCGAGTGGGTCGCCGTTTGGGTTCTGCTTACATATAAAGCATTTATTGGTGTTCTTTTGTAGGATGCTTTTCATCATTCACCCCACATTGATTTCATTCTTGCAAGCTCTTCGGGTGTCTCCGTAGAGATGTCCAAGTTCTTTGCTTCGCTTACAACACCGTCTATGAATATCGTCATCTCCAAGGTGTCAAACTCACTTGAACCTTTATACACTCGGTAGTGCGTGAACTCCTTGCCATTGAGGGTGCTTCTTCCTGCCTCTTCGTAATACTTGAGGTAGTGCTCGACCGGCACCGTTGAGAGAATGCTTATAAGGTCGCTCTGCCCGTACCGTTTCAGGCACTTCAAATAGACCTCGTCCTTGCCTGCGCGTGTCGCATCGGCTATCTTGCCGATCAAGACCCAAGCATAGGCATTTGCGTTCAAGCTGCGCTTCTCTCGGTACGGCTTGACCTCAATAGATAACTTTTCCTTATCCTTGAGGTCATCGACCATGCGCTCAAAGTCGCCTCGCTCGTTTATCTCAAGTGTGATGGTCGGCTTGTTGTTGGCAAAGTTGATTGCCGCACCGATGATCCTGCCTGTGATTACCATTGCTTGCCTTTCTCGCCAACGAAAGCGCGACAACCTTTGGTAACGTTCTTGATTGCAAGTGCAGTAATTTGCTTGTCGGTAATGATGATTTTTTCTACCTCGAATTTGTCTTTGCACTCAGGCGCTTCTTTCCCGTTTGGCATCTTTTTCATTTTGATATTGCACTTGTCGGCAGGAACCCAAATGAATGGGGAAGTATAGAGTTCTCTACCAATGCCCCAAGCAAACCCAGCGCGCTTTCTTGCATCGGATGCGTTTCCTTTCTCTGCATCGGAGTTGCTTTCAACGCCTGCATCGTCTTTCCATACCCATCTATCAGAGGATGTAGGAATGCTATGGTTTGTATTGATACCAAGGGAGCAGAACAAGATGCCTTTATGCTCGTAAAACTTGTTTTGCCAATTTGCAGATCCTACGGTCTCGTCAAGGATGTTCATATCAACGCGAGCATCCTTGTACAACAGGAGAATAAGTCCGTTCTCCTTTACGCTCTGCACGCGCACTTCGATTTCGTCAGCGCGCAAATCACGAAATTTACACATATCTTTACTACTTTTCTTCTTCAACCTCTATCAAGGGGCAATCAACGCCAACCTTGGTATCGGGATAATTTACAATGCTTTTGTTAAGTCCGCACTCGCGGCTTGTGTATCGGTAAAAAGGGCAATGCTTGCAAGCGATGTCGGCGTTTCCTTTCCAATCGATCGGAAAGTTTACGGTAACCACCGCATACGCCTTGACGAAGCCCTTACAGCCATTATCAAAACAAGCCATCCCAAAACCCTCCGTCCATCTCGCGGTCTTGCATAAAATCGTCGAGGTTCTGACCGCGTTCGTTGATGCAGTTCTCGCAGGCGTATACGTTTTCGTCAATCTTGTAGATCATCTCGCTTTGGATGTGGTGACCGCAGTATTTGCAAACGGGATATCTGCTTAATGCGCGCGCCTGTTCGCGGTCCCGTCTCTCCCAATCTCTCAAGGCTCGATCACACATGCTTTTTCCGCCTCCTTCTCCGCATAGTATTCTTTGGAACGTTTCAACGTCTCAAGTGCATCAAGCAACGTTTGAATGTCAAGGGAAAGCGCGTTCAAAAGGTTTTCGATATCTTCATTGGTCTCGGCAAGAACAAGCTTGTCCGCTACCATTTGCAACTCGCTAACAAGACCGTTCTTGCACCATTGGACTGCCTTTGTGTCTTTATAGATGGTCTTTTCTCCAAAACTCATTTTTGACCTCCGAAATCTACAACTCCTGCGCGCTCTGCTTCATCGGTGAGCTCGCTCTTGCTGCCTACCAAAAGGCGGAGCCAATTCAAAATAGACTTAATGATTTTCATAATATTATGTATTCCTTTCTTGTGTTAGTCCCGAGGATCATTCGACCATAGCCAAACAAAGCCGCCCGAGCTTCTTGTTCTTCCTCTTAATGCGTCGAGGATGGGTCTTGCGTCGTTGAAGCCGCAAAACTCTGCTGCCTCTTCTACCGTTTTAAAGGTTTTTAGGTATCTGCCGCTCTTTTCGTACATCTCTACGGCTGAACGTTTCCTCCCATCGTTTCGATGAAGCCAACACGTAGGAGAGCAGCAATCTTTGTATTTGTATTGCGGGTGCAAGTACGCATATCTTTTGCCGCATATTACGCAAAAACGCTCTGTGATACCTTTTGCAGTAATTTTTGTAAAAATTTTGTCTTTAATGGTTGACAAAACGGTTTCAGGATTGTATACTATATTTGAGGGGTTCTTATATTCCTTCCCCTCTATGCGCGCACCGGCGCAACCTTCTGAACTCTCGGCTTGCCCTGCCGGGAGTTCTTTTTCGTTTTCCATCATATCAAAACCCTTTCTTTGTGTTTTGTAGACTAATTTCCTTTTTGCCGAGCAACGTGCTGGACGGTATGATTTTGCGGCGCGGATAGAGGGTTATAATACCGTTCTTTTCGTATCCCGTGTATTCGTTCACCCTCACACCGTTCTCGCACTCAACGACCGTGTATTTTCCGTTTGCGGAAATATCAGTCACGAGGTATGTTAGAGCCCTTATCATTCCTCCGGGTCCTCCGTCATACCGTTGGTGTTTTCGCAGTTCTCGTTCACCCACTTACGAAGGGCATCGTAAGGGATTAGAATTCTTCCACCCTTGCCGCCTATGCGCTTGCAAGGGAATCCGGGCGTTTTGATAAGGTTGCGAACTACCTTTTCGCAAACACCTAATTCAATCGCGGTTTGTGCAACCGACAAAGCAAGTCTTTCGTTTGCCATATTACTCTCCTTTTTTGAAAAATCTTTTGAATACCTCCGAGCGGTATTGACCTTCCGTAATGTCGATGATTTCGCGCACGGTGTAATTCTTCTTGATTTCTTTTACGCCGTTTACAAAGTGCTCTGTACCTGCCTTGCAAGCACCCGTGATGATTCTATACATTGTCATTGCTTCTTCGGGAGTTACAACGGTATCCAAAGTAACGTTTTTATACTGATCTGCGCCTCTGTCTTTTGCCTTTTTGAACTCGATATCCGCAACGCCGTCTCTAAAGTTTTTGCAATGAGCGTAATGCTCTCCATCGTAGATTACATTCATATCTTTGATTTTGCCAACGAAGAATGTGTAATCTCCGATTTTTTTCTTCCTTTTGATATGAACTAACATATCGTCGCAATAGATGTATTTTCCTTCTACGAAATCTCCGTTTTTAAGTCGTTTGTATTCGTTGGGGTTTGATACGTGCGTGCCTCTCAAATCAAGCCAACCGCCTACGGTAAGTCCCTCGGGAAGCGACGTAATCTGCGTGCCTCTCAAATAAAGACTACCGCCTACGGTAAGTCCCTCGGGAAGCGACGTAATCTGCGTGCCTCTCAAATAAAGACTACCGCCATTTTTGTCCATTATTTTTTTAAGCTCTTCAAGAGTTGGATTTTTCGATATTCTCATGATATTTCCTTTCAAAATTAAATTTTCTCGATCCACCTATCAGCGGCGGATTTCCAATCGGGTAGGCAGTCCCACCCACGTTGGTCGTTGTATTGATACCAACGCCAAGCTTGAATGCCTGCTTTGTCCTCGTCGAGGTACTGCCCGAAGTATTCGGCTATTTCAAGACTTCTCGGTATCGCGCGTTGTGTTGTTGTTAATTCATTATCATTAACATTGTCATTTTCATTATCATTATCATTATCAGCAGCCAACGGTAGCGTTCGGTAGCGTTCGGTAGCGTTTGCTTGCAATTGGTAGCATTTGCTTGATGCGATTTCTTTGCATTCTCGCGATTTTTTTCGGATTTTTTTTGATATTTTTCCGTGTCTCGGTCAAATTGGTTTTTCATCATTGCAAATAGCACCATAAATGATGTTGAATGTGTGCTTTTGTCGGGGACTGTTCCATCGATATTGTATAAGAACATTGCTCGTGCGATTTCTGCGCGCTCTGCATCTGTTTTTAACATATCGAAATATTGCAGCCACTCGGCATAGCACACGAAGCTGTCTTTCTTGCTCATTAGTCCTCCTTTCTTGCAGATTTTTATTGGCGTCAATCTTGTACAGCCGACTGTACATCATCGGCAAAAAAAATATTGCCTACCGTGGTCCCGAGAGCTTCCGCGATTTTTACAAGAGTTTTGAGATTTGCATCGCACTTGTTGCTTTCGAGCATAGAGATTGTAACGCGACTAACGCCAGACTTATCCGCAAGCTCTTGTTGTGTCATACGAGCTTCTTCTCTTGCTTCCTTAATTTTGTATCCCATTTTGTCCTCCTTTTGACTGTATTGTCGACAGCGTACAGCCGACTGTACACAGTATAGCACATAATTACGCTCTTGTCAAGTCTTTTTTACAAATTTGTCAATTTTTTTTTACAAAACCTCTTGACAACGACTTTCTTTCATTGTATAATATAGGCATCGCACAAAAGGAGGGCACTATAATGACTTTGGGCGAAATCGTAAAGGAATACAGAAAGAAAAACAAATTGTCTTTACGCGAATTTGCATCTCGTTGCGGAATGTCGCACAGCTACATCGCAATGCTTGAAAACGAGGAAAATAGCAAAACAGGAGAACCTATAATCCCGTCAATAACAACAATTAACAAGATAGCAAGAGGAATGGGAAGAACTATTGACTCCGTTATTGCGGAGGCAGATGATATGTTGGTGAGTTTATCTTCGGAAACAGAAACCATAACAGAGAAATTAACCGCAGAGGAATATGAGATCATTCAACTATTCCGTGCTCTTGACGAAAGAGGGCAACAAGTAATGCTTGCGGCCGGTAGAGCAGCGAGCAAGCATTAAAAAAAACTCCCCTCTTCGGAGGGGAGCGGAGGTTATTCAATTTCGGCAGTATTCTTCTCTCTTAAGTATTTTACGGCAGCGAGCACCATCGCTTCCATGACTTCTTGAGGGTTTTTACTACCTCGGATGATTTCGATTAATTCCTTTTCTCTTTCGTTCATTTTGAATACCTCCATTAAATAGTTTTGTGGTTTGCCCATTATACCACAGATTTGAACGAAACAAATGTTTTTTCTGTGTTGATATCATTATACAGCATATTCTTTCGCATTTCAATACGCAAATTTGCATATTGGCATATCATTTTTTACATTTTTTACCACCATTTTTTACTCTCAAATTTGATTTTTGCATATCAAAAACGATAAAAAGTAAAGGAGATTTACATTTGAACAGCGTAGTATCACAAATTATTGACAAAATTAAAGAAGCAAAAGCCGAAAAGGGCATCACTACCGCCGACATCTCACAACTCTCGGGAGTACCGCTCGCAACCCTCACACGAATACTAAACGGAAAGACACCGAACCCAACCCTTGAGAGCATCGTTCCCATTGCAATCGCGCTCGGCTTATCCATTGACGAGCTGATGGGCTTGAAGATCCCCGAGGATACGCCTGTTGCCACCCCCGTTGTTACCGCGCTCGATTCTTATGCTGAACTCCTTAAGGAAAAGGACAAAACGATAAAAATGCTTAAAGATATGAACGACAAAGACCGTATTCAAAAGCAAAGGCTTCTTTGGTTTATAGGTCTGTTCGTGGTAGGAATAGTGTTCGTACTGTTGTTTGACATTTTCAACGGTAACATTGGATATGTAAGATACTAAAGGAGATAAAAAAATGAAAGCAACAGATGTTATAGTTAAAATTTTCAAAGTTTTATTGTTCCTTGGCAGCATTGGCCTGGGCGTGTACTTCCTCACGTTAGGAGAACCCAAACTGCTTATATGGGTAGTCGGCATTTACATAGGTCTCTTTATCTTAAAACAGATAATAAGAAATGTTGTCTATGAGGTTTTGAAAGAGTGTAAGCTCATAGGAAATGGCGACAAAAAGGACGATTGGGAATACAAAGGAAACTTCTTTTAAAAAATTAGCCGAATGACAACAATAAAAAGAAAGGAATAAAAGGAATATGAAAAACAGAAACGCAAAGGGCGGCGGTTCTGTAAGACAACGCGATAACGGCACTTGGGAGGCGCGCTGCACCATCAACGGCAAGCGCAGGTCCTTCTACGGTGACCGCCAATCCGATGTCCTCAAAGCAATGCGCGCGGCACAGTCCGCCGCAGATGTCGGTGCATTTATTGAACCGTCCAAAATGACTCTTACAGAGTGGATTGATGCTTGGCTTGAAGTATATGTCAAAACATCAACAAAACAATCAACTTATCACTCATACAAGGACACTCTTAACCGATATGTTGTGCCGGTACTCGGTAAATATAAATTGGCATCCGTCAACTCTACACAAATCCAAAAAATCTACAACGATATGTTATACAAAAAGAACCTGTCAAAGAAAACCGTTCGCAATTTGCACGGCACTTTGCACAAGGTTTTCGATCAGGCGGTGGAGCTCAAATACCTTGTAATCAACCCAACCGATGCTTGCAAACAACCAAAACCAGACCACAAGCAAATCACTCCTTTAGAGGAGGCCGACATAGAGGAGTTTTTAAGCGCAATAGAGGGGCATAGGTTTCAACCCTTGTTCTTGGTCACCCTATTTACCGGAATGCGCATAGGAGAGGCGTGTGGGCTCTCTTGGGATGCCGTAAACTTTAAGCAAGGAACTATAACCATTCGGCAACAGTTGAGCCGAGACAGAGGCACCGGGCAATACATCATAGAAACGCCAAAGCATGACCGATTCCGAGTTCTGACCGCTCCACCTTTTGTTATGGAGATTCTAAAGGATGTGAAGAAGGATCAGCTGACAAAGCATCTTGATTACGGAACTCTTTGGAAGGACAAGAACAACCTTGTTTTCACAAACGATGACGGCGGTTACATCAGCCCTGCAACGCTGCGGAAGAACTACAAGAGGATTGTAGAGAAGATAGGTCGACCTGATGCTCGATTCCATGACCTGCGCCACACATACGCGGTCACGGCTCTGCAAGAGGGAGACGATTATAAAACCGTGCAACAGAACCTCGGTCACGCCACCGCCGCGTTTACTCTCAACGTTTACGGTCACGTCTCCGAGAAGATGAAGCAAGAGAGCGCAAACCGAATGCAGAAGTATTACGAGAACTTAAAAGCATAGCAAAAAGCAGGTGCAAACGCGCCTGCTTTTCTTGTTAACAAGGGGTACAAATTCACCGCAAAGGGTTACGCAAAAAACCTATAGGGGGTATATAAGGGGTACGATTTTTCCAAAAACAACAAAAACCACAAAATGTTGTGTCAAAATTGATGTTTTCGGCACTATATCTTGTGGTCTTTTGGTGGAGCGTACGGGATTCGAACTCTCTTTATGACTTGGCGTTGTGTGGTATTGGTTGGTATTTGGTGGTGTTTATGTGCCGAATGAGACATAAAAAAGACCAAATTGTGGTATTCTGTGGTGTTGTGTGGTATCGGTTAAGGGGTACGATAAGGGGTATAAGTGGTATAAAACAGCCGCCCCCATTTATAGGGAGCGGCTGCAGTATTCAGTTTACTGCATCAGGCGTTTTCTATGGACCTGATGCATTTTTGGATGCTCTCTTTTTCCTTGTCGCTTTCTGCAGTATTCATCATCGAGTGCAGTTGCTTGAGCATTCTCTCTTTGCCGCCTTCGCGACTATAGCCGCGAGACGCTCTTGAGGTGTATTGCCCCATTTGGTTTCTGCCTCGTCTGTAACTGTCTCCGCCTTCGTCATAGGAGCCGTCCGTGTGATAACTGTTGCCATCGTCTCGGCTATACCGTCTTCTTTCGCTGTATGCCGAGCCATCAGCATGAGATCCTCGAGAGCCTTTTTCGCCATCGAGCATTTCTATCTTGTGGATGTTCTTGATGGTGTCTGTGATTTTGTGAATAGTATCGAGGGAAGAAATGGAGAGCTCGCCTTTCTCTACGATGGATTCTAACTCATCGCAGAGCATTTCTTTAAGTTCATACATATAATCGTCCATGTCTGCACCTCCTACGCTACTCTTTCAAAAATGATGTTTGCGTTTGTTACATCGATAGCGGTGCCGTCGCTGTTGTTTCTGATCGCAACAGTAACACAGCAGCTGCAAGGAACGATAACAAACGTAGTGATGGAAACGTTGAAGAAGTCGCCGACTGCCGCAGGGGTTACAACCGCAACGGCGTTGCCTACGATTTCTCCATCTTCCGAGAGGGCGACTGAAATGGGACCTACGGTGCCGCCCGTGGCTACGGCAATATTTGCGTTAAATTCAACCTTATAGATTGTCTTGCAAACATTGCTCGCGCCTTTAAGTCTGAAAATTCCGGAGTCTTCTCTGTGGGTGATATTCCCTTTGTTGCAAGCTCGACAGCCGTTGAAAAACAAAACGTTTTCGTCTTCCGCTACAGTTTGCAAAGCGGTGTATGAGTATTCTGCTGCCATATTATTTTTTCCTTTCTTTTAATAGAATTGCGGTGGGGATATTGCCCCCACCGCTTGTTATCAGTATCTCACATTGGTGAGAACATTTCGCTCGGGGCGAAAAGTAGAATTATTCCGTTATGCGCTGAAGCCGTTGCAACCGCATCCACCATTCCAACCATTTCCAAACTGTACTTGACCGCAACCATTTACAGGGAAGTTAATGGGGGTAGGGCCGTTTACGAGATAAGCGGGCATCGGACATTCATTGCCGGTGCGGCGGATGATTTCCGCAGTGCTTGCATCAATAGCAGCACGAATAACTGCGTTTTGGTCAGCTTGAGAAAGTTTGTTTTCAAGTTGAGCTATACGGGCATCCTTCGTAGCAAGCTTGTCTTGAACGAGGAAATCAAGGATTGCTCTCGTGTTGCAGTTTTGGTTGTCCACGATGTCACGGGTGGAGTTGTGGATTGCGTTGCGAGTTTCGCAGAATTGCGTTGCGAGGTTGTAGTTTGTATCTGCAAAGCCTCTCTCGATCAGTCGCTGTGTCTCGCAGCAACATCTGTCAACGCCGTGGAATCCGTTTACGATTGTGTTGTTGAGTGCGTAAGTGGAATCTGCAAGGCCATAGGTTTGGTTATCCAATTTGGAAATCAGTGTTTGCTGATCCACAGCCGCTCTTACATCCGCTTGGGATGCGCAAGAGGGATAGCAGCCACCGCCGCCACCTCCACCAACGCCGCCTCTGCCCCATCCAAACAGGGCAAAGAGAAACAAGATGGCAAGCCAACTGCCATCGCCGCCAAACATACCGCCGTTATTGCCGGTTACAGCAGCGATATCGGCAGCGGAAAGTTCAGAAGAATTCATAGTTTATTCCTTTCTTTTTTTAATATTTTTATGTAAGCAAACACTTGTGCACCAGCGCTTGATTGCATACTTATTTTGAGCCAATTATTTGTTGTGCCATTGCGTGGAGTTGGTTGAACTGTTCTTGTGTCATTTCTCCACTATTCAAAAGCCGTTGGACTTCCGATTTTGCATCGCCGCGAAAACTGTTGCGGAATTGCTGAAATTGAGCCATAAAATTGCTCATTTGTGAGTTTTGAGGGAATGGCATTTGTGCGCCATTTTTTAATAAAGGGTTACGCATTGGGATCCTCCTCCTTCTTTGTCAGCATAGACAATTTCTCTTCAAATTCTTTTCTTGTGATAAACATAGAAGTGTCAATAGCAGGCGGTTCTGCTTTCGGAACCGCCGTCTGCGTTCCTCGCTCAACGAAATCAAACACTCGAAGAGGCATAGGCATTCCACTTGGATCTGCCGATTTCAAATAGAAAACGGGGCTTTCACTATCCATCAGCATAACGGTAGTACCGGGAGCTACAAGAAAGCTCTTTGCGCCCGATTCGCCCTGAACCCACACAAACCCGTTATTGTTTTGCTGATGTGGAACAGGCGGTGCTTGTTGCATCCTTAACTGTGTTAACTGATCGGGCGCGTTTGGATTGTAATTTGGTTGATAACCTCCATAATAATTTCCGTACATTTTTATCCCTCCTTGTACCAATAATAAACGGGTATTTCTCCGCCGCTATCCCAAGTGTCAAAGTAGTAGCCGTTTACGACGGCAACAACGTGCCCGGAAATAGCAAGGATATACTCGCCTTTAGGGTGTTCTCTGCAAAACCTTTCTACAGTATAATCGTCTACATCCTCAGGTATCAATGAACGTTTATACCCTTTGTTCCTTAGGTAAGCGCCCCATACTCTGTTTGCAGAAGGCATATCGCTCATGATGTAGCCGAATAGACAAAGGTCTATATAGGTTTGTTCCCAATCTTGACCGAGAACCTTTGAAATTGCTCGAACCGTGCAGTCACCCACCGTGTTGTTTACGGGGTTGGCGTTGTGGCTTTGAAATCTGCTCAAATGCATCACTTCCTTTCTGCCTCTATTATACAAAAATCAGCACCCGTTTTACAGTAACAAAACGGGTGCTTTTCGTGTACTATTAGAGGTTGAAAAGTGCCTCTTTATGGCTCTTTACTATCTTTTTCAACCTTTCAACGGAAAGATAGAACTCCTCTGCCAAATCGTCATAGGAAATATCATCAATCCATCTTCTCTTTAAAATTCGTCTATCCCTTTCGGAAAAGACACGTTGCTCGATAATTTCTGTGAGCTCACGAACTGTAAGCCCCATCTCCTGAAACTTTCTGCAAGTCATTTTTTTGCCCTTGTTTCGGAAGATCCATCTTTTCATCAGCAAAAAACAGTTTAAGTATTTGCGACTGCGCATTGATTCTGTGCGTATCAACGTTGGTAACGTTCCTGTATCCGTTCACCTCGCCTGTGAGGTAGGCGGTGACAACGGGGAACATACGAATAAGCCATTGCAAGAAGGTCTCAAGCGTTGGATCGCTCAAAATCTCAATAACAAACATACCCAACACAAAGGTTAGGATGAATTTAGATGCGTAGTTGACAATCATATCGCGCTTGCGCTTTTCCCCACCGGAAATAGGGAGTGCCCTGCGCTTGCCGAATAGATTTGTCTGCGACGATATCCCGAGTAAGCTTTCAGCGGAAAGCTCGATGGGGGAAATAGCGTTTGCAAGAAAAACTGCCTTTTTTGCTTGCCAAGATAGGTCGCACCGGAATACCTTTCTTTTTGAAATATTTTTGTATTTTGTGGTGTACTCTTCAAAGGTCATATACGGACACACAATGCTCTTTTGCAAGCGTTCCATATCGTTTACCCTGTAATCGTTACACCAATCGGAAAGAGTTGTGATGAGGGAGTTTGCGACGATATGATCGCGGATGCCCTCAAACGTGGCTTTGGCAGATATATACTCCTTTGTTTGTCTGCCCTTGTAGATGCCACCGTCGTATTTGTTTCGATAGGTCGTGGTTGAGACGATGAAAATTAAGACCGATAGCCACCCGACCGTGAATGCTTTGTTGATTGAAAAGCCGACGTCCCAAAAGGACACAAACGCGGCAAGAAAACACATAGCCAACAAGGCAAAATCTGTTCCTACGCTCGCCAATCGGTTTTGGTCTATTTTGTGCTCGGTGATATGAGGCGGCTCTTCTGTAATTTTGGGAACAATCATAAATTACTCCTTTTCTTCTTTTTTCTCTCCTTTATCTCTCGCCCAAAAGACGAGCATTCCCGCAAGGCTTGAGACCGCGCCAACAAACGCGATGACAAGTACCTGGTCGATGATAGACTTGAACGCAAAGCAGAACAAGCATATCAAAAGCCAAATAACGGGAGCGGACGGGGAAGAGATATGCTCCTTTACAATACGGAAAAGAGGAATAATGCTAACAAGAATTAAGATCAGGCTCAAGCCCGAAATAGTGGCGCTCGATGACTTTTCCACCCAAAGGGGAAAGTAGCAGAGCGTTGCCACGGCAGGGGGAGCGATGCAAAGCAACGCCCCCAAAGCGGTGAGCCCTTTATATTTGAGCTTATCCATTCGTGGTCTCCTTCGTCATAAGGTTGCAGATTTCCACGTATTTTTGGCTAATCATATTCTTAATGGGCATCGGGATAGTGGTGGAGTTTGCATAAGTGGTTTGCACCATTTCAGCGAGAAGTTTGGTTGCCGCCATAGCGTTTTTGAGCTCTTCGCCAAAGCCTTCGAGTTTCTCCTTGTCGATGGCTTTGATCTCCTCGATTTGCTTGTTAACGTCGTCCTTGAAGCCCTGAACAATGCCCTTGATGCCGTCCTCGCCTTCAACCGCTTTTACAACGTCGTTTGCGGCGGTGATGAGGTCATTGACCGACTTAACGGTAGTATCCTTGGTGTTTTTCAAGGCGGTTACCATTTCTATCTTATTCTTGCCGCCCGACTTTTTGAGGATGAAGCACAGAACAAGGAGCGCGGCATCAATTGCAAGGCCCACAACAGTGCCGATTTCGCCCTTTTCCCACGCTTCTACAATGCGGTCGAGTAAAGTAATCACCTCTTGCTCTTCGGGGCTTGTAGGGGCTGTTTCGGGGCTCTCCGTTGGTGTCTCTTGCTCGGGCTCTGTTACGGGCTCGGTTTCCACGGTTGTTTCCTCTGGGATTTCGACCTCATCCGCGTATGTAGCCATAGGCAAGATGGAGAGAATGAGCGTTACAATAACGAGTACCAAAAATATATTTTTCATAATATCCTCCTTATTCTGTTTGGTAGCCCATAAGGCTGTTGATTTGATTTTGCTGATTTTCAATGACGGAGCAAAGATATTCTGTGATGCGATAAAGGTTTTTCAATTCCGCGCTGTCTGCGTTGACCGTGTGGAATACCAAAATATCAGTTGTGTTGTCGTGCGCATCGGTCGTGTTGAAGCGCACGCCATAGGGGTAATTGGGAGAGGCAAGGCGATATGCGTTGCCTTTTTCGATAGGAATTGTAATCTTCCCATTTTTTACGATAAAGTTCCCACTGTTTTTTCCGTTGGTGTAAAGCTCAAGCCGTTCTCCGTCTTTGGCTCCTGTACACCTAACAACGATGTGATTTGTTTTCAACCGCTTGTAGCTGCTCCTAAAAAGGATAAAGCGGTCAAAAAAGAAAAGTTCCATTGTTTCCATAACGTTCCTTTCTTTGTTTGGGATTATAATAGTATCAATGATAGATTGTGTACCACGATAAACGCATACACCGAAGCGGCAAGGTAGATAGGCGATAATGCTCGCCTATCCTTTATTGCAAAGATGCCGCAAACGAGTAGCAGTATAGCAGGGATGATTAACTTTGGCACAAAAACACAGTTGTTTTCAACCAAGAAGCGCATAATTGGGTTGCCCTCAACCGCTATTCCATAATGTTGTATTAGGTATAGCGTTTCCAAGTAATCAATCACATTGAGAATGTAGGTGATTATTAGAATTAGCATAGGGTGTGATGGGTTAGGTGTTAAGTGAACACTCTGCCGAAGTAATGGTTTTGTTATTCACATCAACAAGAAAACTATTAACAACAATAGTAGTTCCCATACCCATAACAGTTGAGTATACAACTTGACCGCCCATATTAGACATTGCGTGTGCCATATACTGCCCAACTCCCCCTTGTACAGTTACCAAGAGGGCAACTTTTGAAAAGTCCGTTTGAATTAGGGTGTAAATATCATCACTCATCCCCTCAATACTGCCATCACTTGGATTGAGGGTGAGATTTACAACAGTCACACCACCGCTTGCGTTTGCTATTGCGTTGTCAACATATTCTTTGGTGGGTACATTTTTCTCGGTGCGGACACAGTAAATGCCACCTTCGGTTTCTGCGCTTATATCTGTTGACCAACCTTTATCGTAAATTTCATCACCCGTAAACACCAAACCAAACGTCATAGTACCTTCACCCACATCAAGATATGCAATACCTGTGCTTTCTACGACATACACATTCATTATCCCATTTTCCATACTCGTAAGTTCAAGGCTTTCGGGTAGCGTGTCAACAACCTCTATATTGATAGTGACATCACTTGCTTTTATCTGCGCGGTGAGATTTTCTGGTATATCGTCATCAATCATCCAAATTTCTATACTCTCGGATTTTATCAAAATAGTATCAGGCAGATACTTCTCGTCAATCTTCTTTAGGGTAATTTTAGTACCAAAGTTGTAGTTGGGAATGGTGAAGGATGTGCAACGACTTGCAATGCTACCATCTGCGGTAATCATCTGCAAAAAGTAAACGCCCTTTTCGGGGAATAACACATATGCCCATTCAATGTTATCAGTTGGAACAATCACTACAAAAAGAGAACCGATACGGATAATACCATTACCTTCTTTATATATATCTATTGTTTCAGGCGTTTGTTCAACACCTTCTTCACCAATAAATTTTAATGTAGGATTGTCACCAACATCATCAATAGTTGGAACAGAATTTGCAACCTTTACATAACGAATTGTTCCTGTACCAAGTGAAGCAGTATTTGTTACAACATCGTTGCCCTCGTCAATATTGCCATCCCAAGTGACTGTATCACCGTATTCCACGGTAGTTTCCCCAAACGGCTTATCAGGCAGGTTTTCCCAAGTGATGTCTTTCTTTTCGGCAAAGTCTTTGAATGCACGGACAGAGTAAATACCTATTTCTGTTTCGGAATTGATGTCTGTTGCCCATCCTTTGTCATAGCCCTCTGCACCTTCAAAAAGCATCTGCCCCATTGTCATAACACTACCGTCAAAATTACAATATGCAATGCCTGTGCTTTCAACAACATAGACAGGAATAATCAAATTTTCCATATCAACAGGCGTTAGAGTATCAGGTAGTTGGTCGACAACGTGAATTTCTACAGTACCGCCATCTTCCTTTGCCAAATCTGCATAATTAAGAGGTTGTTCCATAACACCAACAAGCCAAACCTCCGCACCCGTAGTGTGAAGGTCGTTGATGGTGGACTTGATGGAGACGATGGCTTCGCCTGTTGCTTTCGCATCTGCGGCTTTGTTTTCTTGGGTGAGTGTTTTGTCAAGCTCGGGGGTGATTTCACTCTCTGTGATCACCAAGTCATACCCTGCGGCGGTGTCTACCTTGATGAGCTTTTTTGTTGGAGATACAAAGTATGCGATAACCGTGCTCTCGATGCCCGACTTGTATTCAAAAGAGGACAAAACGCATTCTTCTTCTCCGTATGTGAAAATGATCTGCGCACCTGTGCGCATATAGTCCTCAAGTGCAACAGTAAGTTCCTCTGCTGTGCTTGCAGAGTTCAAAAAATACGGTGTTGAACCGCTTATTTTCTTAAATTCTAAAGACATATTTTTTTACCTCGCTTATCCTGCTACGGTTACCATATATGTGCCACCCGTAAGGTATTTGCCTTTTTCACCGATGTACAAATACGATTTTCCAACGTCTGCTGCGGTTGCATTGTTAAGGAGTGTGTCCATCTTCTCCTCGGTGTCTACTACCGTAACGGATTCTTTGGATTTTGCTTTGATCTCGGCTTCTAAAGCGGACAGCTTTGCCAACACGGTTGCCGCAAAATTGGGATCATCACCAAGCGCTTGGGCTAACTCTTTTAACGTGTCCAATGCTTCGGGTGCGGTCTCTACAAGGGCATCTACTTTTTGGTCGGTATATTGCCTTGCAAATGCCACCTCACCGTCCACGTATTCCTGCGTGGGTTTGTTGTTTACCGCATCGCGCAGATCCTTAATAGCCGTGCCTGTCGCTTTCGCATCTGCCGGCACCCCATCTCGAGACAGGGTGCGGTCAGTTGTATTTTCTTTCAGGTCGTTTGCTTCGATGCCGTCCTCAATATGCGACATATGCGCTGCGGTTAAGGTTTCCCCAGGTTTTAGTTTTAATCTTTCATAAGCCATAATGGGAGTGCCTCCTTTTTATGGTTTAGGCTTTCGTCCAAGTTACTGCGTTAGAGTATCCGCTATCGGTATAGATGATGCCATCTCCGTTGATGTCTGTGCCGCCTTCGCCAATTGCTTGCACTACAAGGGAGTGCGTGGTGCCCGATGCAAGACCGGATACCTCGTCAAGGTTAAAGTAAATGCCCTTGATGGTAACGCTGTCGTTAGCGCCTGCATAATCGTCAACGGTTCCCGACATAAACACAGCGTATGCTGCGCCGGGTGCGACCTCATCGCGTGCAACCGTGATTCTTTCCACCGCAAACGCCGTTGCGGATGTGTTTCCGCCTTGCAGGATATCAACGCCTGCCGAGCCCATAAATGTGAAATTTTTGGAGAAGAATGCTACCTTCGGATATGCTGTCTCCATTGCTTCGAGATATCTCAAGCAATAGCCGTCGGTGTCGTTTGCAAGCGCCGTGATCGGGATGAAATCGGTGCTCTTTACACCGAGAGATTGATTGATGTACCATTTGCCGGTGGAATCGTAATAGCCATCGTTTATAAATTTGAGCTTTGTGAGTTGCACGGTTGCGCTTGCTACCTCGGTGTAGTTAGCACCGTTCTTTTTGAAAAGCTTGTAAGCGGTTGCGTTTGCAACGGGTGCGCCAATAAGATTGTTTGCCATTTTTTAAAATTCTCCTTTTGTTTTATTTACGCGACATCAAGATAGATTTTCGGTGCCGCTATTTGTATTACTTTGGGTTTTCCTTTTCCATCAACCAACACCTCAATAGAAGGCGTTGTCAGTTCCTTAATGGGTGGCTTGCCGAGACCATCGGTAAACACTCCAACGGTTGGCGTGTCAAGTCTATATACCTTTGGCGCGTTCTGCGCTTTGATAATTTCGATTGTGGGGGTTGCTATGGTGATTGCGATGGGTTTCACCGTTTCCTCAATAACCTCGATAACGGGTGTGGCAAGTATTGCAACATCGGGTGCATTCAAGGAATAGATGAGCTCAACGGAAGGGGTGTCAAGCTTTTTAACGGTGTATTGAATGCTCGTTATAACCTCAACAGAGGGGGTTCCAAGCTCCTTGACCTCGGGGAGGTATTTGCCACCGTCTTGAAGGATTACGCTCACATCAGGAGTAGCAAGCTCGACAACCTTCGGCTTTTCGTTTGTGATGACCTCAATAATGGGAGAGGAAAGTTCAACAACCGCGACTTCGTCACCTTCAAGAATGATTGTGATTTCGGGGGTTGCAAGTTGTTCTATTTCGGGGGTCTCCATTGCCAAAAGCTCAACAATGGGGGTAGCAAGTTTTTCAACCTTCGGCTTTTCTGCTTCAAGGATGACCTCAACAACAGGATCTTCAAGAGCCTTTAGGCTGATAACCTGAATAACGGGTGCTTTAAGCTGCGCAAATACCTTTGCTTGGATAACCTCAACGATGGGTGTTTCAAGTTGTAGTTTCTTCTTGATGCTGCTACCGAGGCGCATATAGCCAAGTCTGCCCTTATCGAGAACCGCAGATACAATTCCGTAAATGTGTGTCTGCAACTCGGGTACGGGGATATCCTCGGTAGAGCCTTCGATTTTTCTCACCGCATCCGCTATCTCGCGCAGGGTGTCAATGTCGATTTCGTATCTTGCTTCTGTTGCCAGTGGGGCAGTACCTTCAACAACACCGTTCAACAACGCCTTTGCCAATTCTTCAACGGGAATGCTTTTGTCGTAGTTGATAACGTACCGTATTGCATCCGCTATCTCTGTGAGTGTTACCCTTTTGACCTCATATTTTGTATCATTCATCAAACGCTCACTTCCTCTGCTACGGGTAGGCGCGCGCCGCCACGCTCGATGATTTCATTGATGGCATCAATAATGTTGGTGGAGTTGGTCTCAAGCTCCTTGCCAACGCCTACAAGCTCGCGAATTTGAACGAGCTGATCAAACAGCTTTTTGGTGTTAGAGAGGATTTCGTAGATGCTATCGATGGTGTAGTCCTTTAACATATCCTCTGTAACGTCCATGTCTGTTGGAATACCCTCTGTGATAAGGAACGAGCCAGAAAAGGAACGTTTTTTCCTTGTGCCGCCATCCTCGGGGATGACGAACTCAAGCTGATACTTGCATCTGCCCTCTGACATTGTTACCGATTTAGGCAGCTTTGCCGTGTAGACCGCCATTCCCTCCGCAGAGAGAGCAGGGGCACATATAATGTCGGGCAAATACTCTTGATTCGGCGGCTTGATCTTCAAAATAGCCGTTGCGCTCATTTGGAACGCGATAACGGTTATCTCCGTCAGCTCATCTCCAAACGGTAAGCTCGAAGGCAAGGAAGTGACCTTGCCGCCGCTGTCGCAATAAATAATCATTTTTGATTACCTCTTTCTTTTGAAATTAAAGTGGATAACCTTGTCTGCGCTATCCGTGTTCTTGCCGATGATGCACTCACCGCCAGGGCGCTTGATTACAAAGGATTTGTAGGGCTTTGAGGGTATTTCTACAATCCTCAAGAAATACGATTGCTCCCACCCTACATCAAGGTCGCTCTCCGCTACTACGTTTCCGTTCGCCTCTCCTGTCAATTCCTCAATTTCAGCATCATAGAAATAAACGCGAGGGGCTTCGTCGTAGTTGAAGTGTGTGCGGATATAAGGCATCATCCTTGCCAGCTCGCTGCCGATGATATATCCGTCGTTTGAGACAAAGTGCAGCTGATAAGCAACGTTGCCGATGTCTGCAGAATCTTTGTTCCAAATCAAGGGCTTGAATGCGCCTGTCGTATAATCCTCTGTGGAGATATACGGTGCCTCGCCTTCAATAGTATCGGCTACACCGCTTATGATCGGCAAACTATTGGCAACATCAAGCGGCGTTGCATTGGTTGGGACGTATCCTCTTGTAAATGAAAAGTCAAGATATTTTGCTTTTGAATAGAATTGAGATCCATATTCAACATACTCTGTTCCTCGGGCAAGGTCTTTTCCTATGTCGATTGATTTTTTGCCTGCGGAGAAGTTGTCCTCAAAAGAAAAGCCAAAGTAAACCGATGCGCCCAAAGATGTGGAGTACGCAGGTAGAGATATTGATCCTGCTATGCCTATTCCTTCATCGTCAAGGGTGTTTATGTATGCCGATGTAATGTCGCTTGCCTCAAGGTTGGTAAAATAAAACGCCTTCAAGGTCATATCGCACATAACGGATTGGCAAAGCATACCAAGCTCTCTTGGAACGTGCTCGTCCTTGCCTATCACGCAAAATTCCTCGAGTAGAGTGCATCTGTCTTGACCTGCAGGGATCTCGTATTGGCGAATGCCTGTTTTCATCTGCACAAATGCGCCTTGGTTATTGTAGTTGGTGGAAAAATCAATCCTTGATAGGCAGTAGTCGGGGAATACTCTTGTCGTTACAAGAGATATAAATTCCTTGCGGTCATACATCGTTCCTGCCTTTGGGATGTCGTCAAGATAAGGGAAGATATACATCTTTGCATCGGTGGAGTTACCAAGCATTGCAACCTTGCCGCGCAGGTTCTCACCAAACGCCCTTGCGCTCAATTGGTTTGCGCTTTGGTTGTGCGCCAGGATAACTCTTTCAACCGTGCTCTCGGTGCGCTCTTGGCGCGCTCTGCCGTTGATGATTGGAATGTATGTGACTTGGAACGAAAGCTTTGTAAAATCGAGCTTGTTTTCAGGCGTGTAATTCGTACCGCAAAAATGGTTGATAACGTTTGTAATAGCGTAGTTGTTGAGAAGGTTTAATATATCGACCGGATCATCCTCGGGGCGATACCATAAGCCCTCTATGTTCTTTTGACCCGTTGTGTAATACAGAGCGTGGGTCTTGCTGAACGGATATGCCCCCGAAAATCCCGAGAGAAGATCATACTCGTTCTTCTCAAACACGGCAGGCGTGATGTCTGCCTCTTTCTGCACCATACCGTTATCATCGTGGATGCGGACCGTTACTTGTTTGATCTTCGTTCCAATGGGGAAATTTGTCGGGATATAACTGTCCTCTTCCTTGATGCGGTAACTGTTAGAACGAAGGGTGATATAGCCGTCGCTGTAAGGGTCTGTAACGCTGCCCTCGCTCTCATCCGATGCGTTTATAAGGTTGGCAAAATTCGCCTCAACTGCTGATGCGTAATCTGCCGCATTGTAAAAACCGCTTGCGCCATAAATCGCGCCTTTTGATAGGTCCGCGCGTTCGGCAGAGCCGAGCTCTTTCCAATAAACAAATCTGTTGCCGTTTATATCCGTCTTTGCCTTTGGCAGAGCGTGGATATAGTCGCCAATCTCTTTGAGGTTTTCATAAAGGCTGCGACCGTTAGGGAAGTGCATTTCGGGCGCGTCCATAGCCTTAAAGCGTGTTTCTTGCTCGGGGGTGAGCAAAAGCCCATATCGCGGTGCTTCGCCCTTAAAAATGGGTTCTGCGGTCTCTAACGTGATGCTCATTACATCGTAGATGGAATAAGTCGGAGGGATGTCGGATTCGCTAACAAGAGAAATAGGAACAATAACAGTAGGGTTTCCAACGCCTGTAATATTTCCAAGATCAAAATTATATTTTATGGTGTAAATCCCAGACATATTGAATGCAAACTCAGCTGTATCATCAAGGCCGAGTGCTTCCGAATAAAATACTGTGTCGAAATTCCCATCATAATACGCAATCTCGCTTCTTGAATATAAAACTTCTATGGATTTTATATCCCATTGGGATGCCATCGCAAATTTGCGAGCCGGCAAAATAGTAAGCATCTGATAGCGTTCTGCTTTTAATGGCGTTTTGTATTCTGTTTCGATGGGTTCGTTGATTTGCTCACCCTCGACAATAACTATACCTTTCGCGCTCTTGGGCTCTCCAACCTCTTTGACAAGCGGTTGGGTAAAGCTCTTGCCTTCCATAAGGATGCGCTCAAGGGTCTTTGTCTCGTCTATCAAGGTTAGTTGGTGATTCCACAGAGAACGCCCGAACACCTCCGTTACGGTGTCATCCGCTATCACGTAGGAATATCGGCCACCGCATAAGACAACAGGCGTAAAGGGCGGGAATTTATCGTCTGTTGGCAGCCCTCGAAGCTCTACAACAGCAGAATCTAACTGCTCCGTACCTGTGTCTTGAATAACAAAGGGGAAGGTAAAGTATTTGGAATAATCGATACCGCCAATGCGAATGTCCGCGATATTTCGTTTCGTCATACTACACCTCCTCCTCTTGAGTGATTTGATACCAATCCTGCGCGGCTCCTTGCAAGCTGCAGGTTTTCCGCTTCGAGTATCTTTCTGTTATTGATGTTTACATAGTTGATGCCGGTCTCTATTGCCGTTGTTACGCCAAGCATAGCAGCGGCACCGAGAGCTCCGCCTACACCGCCGACCACTCCTGCGGTTATGATGCTTGTTGCGCTTGCGCCAACATTGTTAAGGAACTGCGCTTTTCGCTGCAGCTCTGCAGAGCCTGTTTGCATCTCGATTTGAGAAATGCCAAACGATATAGCCTGCTGAATGTATGGCTTTATTACGTTTGTGGCAACGATAGCCGATGCCAACGCGTTTTGGGAGCCGTTGCCCTTCGAAGCGGTGCTTTTTGTGATGGGTGATGCTACAGAGCTTTCGCCGTCAATGCTCGGCTCTGTGGCTATCGGGGTTTTTCTTTGCTTTGTTTCGTTTCGGATAATGATCTCATAGCGTTCAGCCAATATAACCACCATCGCTTTCTATAATGTCCTCATCGAAAAGGCTTGTGCAGATTACCCCTGCAGGGTCTACGTACTTGATGCCATCCTCAATGAAGCATTGGAATTTCGTGCCGCGCAAGATGTAATATTTCCCATCTTCGCCTTTTTGGTCTATGTACGTCACGGTGTCGTGGTGGACAAGACCGATTCTATCAGAAGTATCGAACAAGAGAAGTCCGTTATATCCCGATGTAGTTCCTTCGGCTTCCATATTGCAGATAAAGTCTCGCTTTTCTTTTTCTGCCTCGCGGTACTCTGCGACCTCTACCTTGTTTCCGTCGGGGATAACGAAGTAGAGCCATTTTCCATAGTAGGCAACGCCTTCTTTTACAGGGACAAAGTAGGAAAGGGGAGCGACAAAAACGTGTATCGTGTGTGTCGGTCGATTATCCGTGTATATGTGCCAAACGGAAGGCTGCCTTTGCTCGCTCGTGTAATCGTCAAAGCTGCCATCACCCCAAAAGACTGTGCATCTGCGTGCAAAGTCCTTTTGGAGCAGATCGGATACAAACACGTGAGCAATGTTTTTATCCGTGGTGTACCTCGTCCACATTCCATTGAACTTTGCAACAATCGGGTTTACCTCTGTCATAGAGATGTTAAGTCCTACGTTTTGCGGCGGTTGCACGTTCGACGTCGCTTGAGTAAACTGCATAATGCGACAAACCTTTTTACCACCTCTCTCGATAACAACGCAGTGCGCCTCGTTACCCGTGGACCTGCTTAACAAGTCGGTAAACAGAAAGTCTCCGCTATCATCCATCATATATGGAACGATGAAATCAATGCCGTATGCTTCCTGATCGGATGTTGTCATAACCGCTCCGTATTCGTTCGGCGCCATCGACGTTGTGTGGACCTTGCTCTCTACAAGGGAAAGGAATGGAACTTGGATTCCATCAATGTATAAAAACGTATCATAGGCTGATACGCCGCTTTCAATGACAATATAAGATATTTCTTGGTGTAACTCAAAAACCTCACCGTGCCCGATGTTGGCATCCAGGATGCGCCCCACAACGTTGCAGGTTTGGCAGTTGTAAGAAACGGAATATATAGTTCCGTGGTCGTCTACCTCTTTGCTCGTGCCGTTAAAAACGGTTGCAAAGTCATTCATTGCCTTTTGCGTATCTTCCCACGTGTCGGGGTGTGAGAGTACGGTTATATCTACCGTAGCAATTCCGCAAAAAGGTCTTTTAACAGCAGTAAGGGGAATAGGATTGATGTGCCATCTTCCGCAAACAGGCTTGTTGATCTCATTGACCTTTCTGTAAAAGTCCTTGACGTCTCCATCCTCATTGAAGAGAGTTATTCCTGTTTCTGCTGCGTATTCTTTTTGGAATAATTCAAAATCAATCAATTCTTATAATCTCCCCGTCAATACGATTTGCAAGATTTTCTACAGCCTTTACAAAAGCCCTTTCAAAGTACATATAGTTTCGGTTGTGCTTTAGCACCTTGCCGCCATTGAATTGGCTGTTTACACGGTAGGACGGTCTACCGTTTACATACCTAAAGTATGGAGCGATATTCTCATCCACATAAACGCGGATCTCGTTAAGCCCCGTGGAGCGTACTAAAGTTGCGTTGTTTGCAAGGTTGCCCGTCAGGTATGGGGTTCTGTCCGCAATGTCTTGCCGCATTGCCGTGCATACTTTTGTGAACTCGGTATCCGTCATATCTCTAAATCCAAAGCGTTTGATACTCTGTTGAGTATTAGGGTTTTTCTTGTTTTGGGATATTTCAGCATCCGCGCGGTTTGCGCAGGGCTGATGATTGCAGAGCCTATATCAATGATGCGATATAGCGTTCTATCCAACAGGACGTATCCCTCAATCTCGAAGGATACGTCATCCGTGGTTACAATGCTCGTCTGCTTTGATGCGTTTGCAAGACCGATTACAATGTCTTGCATTCTCGTGCTTTCGTTGTCCTCTTTGTACTTGAAGCGAACTCCGCTATTCTTCAACGGCAAGTCGGGATACTCTTTGAAATAAAGACCGGTTCTTCCTTGATCGGTTCTTCTGTCTAAAATTCCAAACATCAGTATCCCTCCTCAACGTATCTCGGGATAATATCTCTCTCGAATTTCGGTATATAGGATCTCACAATCCCCGAATCGACGAGGATGTCCCGAGCAATAGGCGAGATTTCAGCATCGCGCATTTTCTTCGCATCAATCACAACGCCTGTATCAAGGTTTACGCCCGAAAGACCGCTCAAATCTCCGTTGTTAAGCATATAGAGGAGTTGCTCCTTCATAGCTTCAAGGATGCTCTCGCGTTTTTCGCTTTCCAACGCAAGAGCTCGCTCGGTCTTGTATCGGAAAGGGACTGCTCTGTAGATATCTCTGTATATCAATGCAGAGACACGCTCCAAAAGCAATTCAGGCGCATTTGCGCTGTCTGCCGCATCGGAGGTATTGAGCACCGCTCCAAGGTCAATGTTCATATCCTCCAACACGCATTCTCTTGTAAGTACATAGCGGTGCGCTCTTTCGTTGTAGGTCATTTGGTTATCGGAATACGGCATCTCAATACCTCCTTTGTTTTAGTGATTAGGCGTGCTTGCGAACTCTTACCATTTCGGAGTTGGTAACTCTGAAGCCGGTGTTTACTTCCGCTTGAGCCAAGCTGCCGATGAAATCAGGAACGTTATCAAGGATTCTCATAGCGTTAAGGTTGTCAACGCAAGAGAAGCACTCGTTATAAAGCATAACGAAGTCTACGTTTGCAAGATCCGCAGAGGTTACGGTCTTTTTCGTGCCGCTGTAGTCGTAGTAGGAAATATCCTTGGAGGATGCGAGTTGGTTGCACTCTGCGATTACAAAGCCGTACCACTTACCAACGTTGCCGGTGTTTTGTACTTGGCTGTTGAAGTCGGTAACAAACTCCTTGCCTGCGGTGGTAAGGATAGCCGCGTAAACATCGGGGGAAACGAGAATAACGTTTGCCTTGCCCTTTGCTTTCGAGAGGGCGGTTCTTTCCTTCAAGATCATTTCTTTAACGTTGTCGGCAGTGATTGCGGCAGTCTCATCGCTCGCGGTGCCCTCGGTGATAAGGCAAGCAAGCGCGGAATATTCGCGACCCTCGCGGATCTCTTGAACAACGGTGGAGAAATTTTCGTTTGCGAGAGGAGCGGTAACCGCTGCAGCTTGTACGCCATAAATCTTACGGGACTTTTGGTAGTTGTTGTTCAGCATGATCTGAATGAGCTCGTCCTGCGTTTCCTCGTGAGTGAAATCTCTGCCGGGCTTGCCAGGGTCTACTGCTGCAACGTTCTTGAGCTTATGTACGTAAATACCGCCTGCGGGACCTTCTTGGTATTTGTTGGTGTATGTAACACCGGGGATGAGCCACGCTTGGGTGAAAAGGTTGGGCTCAAAGATAGACGCGTATCTTTCGTCTACGTGTTGGCTGTTGTACTTAATAGGCATAGTTTAAGTCTCCTTTTGGTTATTGTTTTTTGTAGAAGGGGTTGTCTGCGTACACCTTATCCAAATACGCTTGCGTTTCGGTTGGAGGTGTAGCGTCAGGGTTTGCGGGTGTCATGTTGATGGTGAACTTGCCCTCAAAGAGCTCGGTTTCTTTGCCATCAACAATGGATTTGAAGATGTCGGCATCCGTCTTCTCGGAGTTCTCTTCGTTTGCGATAGCGGCGTTAAACGCGTTATAAAGCCCATCTCGCGTGTAATCGTTCTTGGGCTTGTTCTCACCCAAGACAACAGAGAAACGCTCTTGACGTTTTTTCTCTGCCTTCTCTTCAACAAGTGTGTTGCGCTCGTTGAGAATTGTGTCATAGTCCTTGTATCTTTCCGTCAGCTCATTGTGCTCTTGTTCTTTTTGGGAAAGGGTGTCCTCAAGGTTTTTGATGCGGGCATTGGAAGCGTTGAGCTCCGTGCTACGCATATTGAGGATTTGATTGATCTTGGCATCGTTATCGAGCTCGGGGTTCTCAAGGATCTTCAATACATCTTCTCTTTTCATTTTTTCTCCTTTGCTATGCTTTGATGTCGCGGGTCGCTTCCGCTTGCATTGATAGTTTTACGCCATTCCGGGACAAAATTTATAAACAAGGTTTATGCCTCATTTTGCTTTTGTTGTTCGAGCTTCATTTTGAGAGCTTCCTTTGCAAACGCATCTTTCTTTCCGACTGTGCGAACATATCTGTTCTCGCCTGCCAATATCTGCAAGCGTGTGGGAATGTAGGCGATGTGGTTTTCTTGGGAAAACTCTATATACTTTGCTTTTAGGTTTCGGGCTTTTAGCTCCGCCACTCGGGCAATCTTGCGCATCTGCTCGTCCTTTGAATGCTTGTAGAGTATCCGATAGAGCTCTGCTTTCTCTCGCAAGCCGCGAATGTTGCGCTCCATCTTCCGCTGTTCCATCTCAAGTTCTCGCCTGCGCTCGATGACTTCATCGGGAATGCGCTCGATGTTCATTCCTTTTTGGTACGGTGTCATAAAGTGCCGGCAGTTGTATGAGAATAATCCGCAAGGGTATGTCCTGCCGGTGTTCTTCGAGGTATAGGTCATATTGTCCGATACTTCCTCGATCGGGATGTAATGTCTGCCGTCAATAAAACCGCTCGTTCCGTTGAGGGAATATACACGCCCTTGGAACGGTTGACAACGCTTTGAACAGTTGGCGTGCGACGGTACAAGGACCAACTCCACACCCTGATTGATAAGCTCTCGCTTTTGCCGTTTGTACTCGTTGAAGCGCACCGACATCTCCGCAATGTTGCGAGGGTTCACGTTCGCGTAATACTTTGGCTTTATCTCAAGCGCCTCAAAGTCTGCCATTGCCTGCTTAACGGCTTTTTGCATATCCCCGAAATAGGTCTGTGCTGCCGTTCCTTGCGTGTACGCGTAATCTTGCACGTTGCGCTCAAGCAAGTGTCCTCGCGTTACGTTCTCGGGCGCTACCGTTCTAAAATCCAAAGGTCCTTCTATCTTTGCGATGAAGCCTTTATGATCCTCTACATACTTGATCTGCGCCTTCGTCCTCGTTTTCTTATCCCCAAGGCTCAACGCCAATAGGAGAGGGCTAATACCGCCAAACCGTTCGTCAGCCCAACGATAAACCTCTTGCGCATATTCTGTGAGCCCGCTTCGGTATTTGTCGGCTATCTCTTTTTCGTCTATGAGAGAAGCAAAGCTCTCTATCCTCTTTGCTATTGCATCAAAGATCACCTTGTATTCTCTCTTGCCTAAAACAGAATCAAAGATAAAAAGCTTTACCCAGGATTTGATGTCAGCAGCGACCTCTTTATCCCAATCGGCATTCTTGCGCTTCGCCTCTTCGTATTCCTCGCGCTTCATACATCATCAGCTCCCGAAGAAGTCGGGAATCTGCGGCTCGGGCGCATTCTCCCTGATCTCTTGCACTTTGGCTTTGGTTGTTTCGTAATCCTCGTTGGGATAGATAAACTGTCTAACCTCTTCATCGAATACGGCGGTTCCTCGTGCAGCCATAAGCTGCTGGAATCTCTCTATGCTATCGTAGAGCATAGGATCATCCCAAACCGTAGAGACCAACGCATCAGCCTTTGCAGGCTTGCCGATGATGCTGCAGTAAACGATAT
>JAZNZC010000079.1:0-44240 GCA_045594745.1 Eubacteriales bacterium | reverse complement strand
GCTCCCCGTTGACTCCATCGTCGGAATCGAACGATTTGAAGAGGATGAAGACCAATAATTGAAGAACAAAATCAGCGAGCCGCACCGCGGCTCACTTTCTTTTATACACATGAAATTCGAACAGCGGGGCGTCGAGGACGTCGCCCCCTACAAAAGTTGTTTTGAGTCGCTCGCGGGAGAGGTTTGTCATTTTGATGAAATCACAAGGCGCGCTATGTGTTTGATTTCTTGTAGGGGACGACGTCCTCGACGTCCCGAAAACAAGCGGTTATCGCAAATAAAAGCGGGCGAACGCAGTTCGCCCCTACCGTTACCGTTAAAAACTAACACAATCGTAGGGGCGACCTGCGGTCGCCCGCCAAAACTAGTTCAAAAATCAATACCCGCTCCTTTTCTTCCTGAGTCTCAAAACCGCTTTTCTCAAAATGTCGGCGGGGAAGACCGAGAGCGAGAGTGCCATTGTCACAAGCAACTCGCGAGCTGTCAAAGGCACGGTTCGCAAAACGCTTCCGCCGAGGTAAACAAATAGAATTTGAATCGTCAAAATCGCGCCCATAATCAAAAGGAAAACGGCGTTTTTGCCAAGCCCTGCCGTGAGCTTGAGGCGATCCGTGCGCGCGTTGAAGCAGTTGAATACCGACGAAAAGATGAACAACGCAAAGAACGCGGTTAAGAGATAGATATCATTTGGCGCGCTTCGATAAACGGCGGTGATGTGCGGGGATTTGAGAAAGAGAATACACAATCCCACCGTAAATGCTCCCAAAAATCCGATTTGATTGAGCATATAACCATTGAGGATCGGCTCGTCGCGCCGCTTGGGCGGCTCCTTCATATATTCGGGGAGCGCCGCCTCTCCTGCAAAAGCAAGACCGCCAAGGGTATCCATGATCATATTGATCCACAGCATCTGCACCACTGTTACAGGGGATTCGTACCCGAGGAACGGGCAGATCATCGTAACGCCAACGGCGCAGAAATTCATTGTCAACTGAAGCGTAATGAACTTGCGAATGTTCTTGAAAATGCCGCGCCCGTAGAGCACCGCGCGCACGATGGTGGCAAGGTTGTTATCGAGAATGATGATGTCGCCCGCATCCTTTGCCACCTGCGTACCGCTGCCCATTGAAAAGCCGACGTCGGCGCGCCGCAATGCGGGGGCATCATTGATGCCGTCACCTGTCATTCCAACGACCAATCCGCGCTCTTGCGCGATGCGAACCAAGCGACTTTTATCGGTCGGCAGAGCCCGTGCCACGACCGCGAGGCGGGGGAGAATATCGCCTATGTGGGTATCTGAAAGCTTTGAAAGTTCATCGCCCGAAAGAATGATGTCACATTCTTTGTTGACGATTCCGCAAGCACGCCCAATGCTTGCGGCGGTCTCGGGGCTGTCACCCGTGATCATTACCACGTGGACGCCTGCATCCTGCAAGCCCGCCACCGACTCCACGGCCTCGTCACGCAGAGCATCCTGCAAACAAAACGCGCCGAGATAGCAGAGAGAGCCGCGTATTCCGTCGGCGTGCAGGGGAGCGGAGATGTTTTCGCGCGAGATCGCCATTGCCAACACACGCCGCCCATCTCGCGTTTGCCTTTTCAGACTTTCCTCAACGCGCGAGCGCGAGAAAGGAACGATACTGCCATCCTCACGCATTTGATCCGAAACGAGTGGGAAGAGCCTTTCGGGCGCTCCGAGGATCAGCGTCAAACGTTCACGTCCACCAAAAGAGACAGCCGCATATTTACGCGTGCTATCAAAGGGGAGACGAGAGAGGACGCTCACGCCCTGCGGTTTTGGATGTTCGATAACACTTTCGAGTAGCGCACGAGCCGTTGCATTTCCGCCAAGGGCGACCGCTTTGCCATTCTCTCCAACGCCAACGGTGGCATCCGTGCCGAGGTGGAGCATCAGGGAGGTCAGTTCCCACGTTCGCGAATGGGAACGGCAGAGCTTTGCAATCGTTGTTTCGCTTCCGTCGGGTAAGAGAATAGCACCAAGGCGCATCTTGCCCTCGGTCAAGGTTCCTGTTTTGTCGGTGAAGAGGATGTTCATACTGCCCGCGGCTTCAATGCCAACAGGTTTGCGAACAAGCACGCGATCGCGCGCCATACGCTTGATGTTTGCCGCAAGAACGACGGCTACCATCATCGGTAGTCCCTCGGGAACGCAGGTGACAAGCACGCTCACCGCCAAGGTAAAGGCGTGCAAAAGGTGTGAGAGCAGATAGGGCAGATTGGTCAGCTTGATGCGGATCAGGTCGCTCTGCCAACCGCTACTGATAACAAACGTGTTAAAGAGATACGCCGCCGCGACGAGAGCCGCGGCAATGTAGCCAAAGATGCTGATTTGCTTTGCTAGCTTTGTGAGTCTGCGCTTGAGGGGGCTCTCTCTCGTTTCGGTTTGAATTTCGCGTGAGATCTCTCCCAAAAAGGTTGCATCTCCCACCGCAGTGACAAGCATTTCACCGTCGCCCTCGGTCACGGTGCATCCGCGAAAAAGGGAAGAGGGGGACTCGGGGGTTATTGCCGAGGCTTCCATGGGATATTTGCGTACCTCGCGGCTCTCACCTGTCATAGCCGATTGATCGGCACAGAGCGCGCCTGCAAGCATCCGCCCGTCGGCAGGAATGGCGTCACCCGCACTCAAAAGTACGACGTCTCCCACCACCACCTCGCGGATAGGGATCTCTTTCACACTTCCGTCTCTGCGAACGCGGCAAAGAATTTTTCCTGCATCCTGCTCGAGCCGCTCAAAGGCACGCGCCGAGCCGTATTCCGAAAGAGTGGAGATAAAGGTGGCAAGAAAGACCGCGATGCCGATTCCGATCGTCTCTGCGAGGTCGCCGTTGCCGAACAGAAGCAGCAGATGCACCCCGAGAGCCGCGAGCAGAATACGGATGACGGGATCATTGAGGTTTCCTAAAAACTGCCGCAAAAAGCTTTTGCGCTTTTGCCGTGATAAGACATTTTCTCCATGCTCGCGCCGTGATTGCAACACCTCGGCGGTATTTAGCCCTGCCGAGGACGACGTCGTTTTTTCTTTTGTTCCTCTCATTTTCGCCTCCCAAATCTTTTTGTTCAATATATGATAGAATTGAGGGAGTTATACCGCGCGTACAAGAAGAAAAGCCCCGCACAAGGCGGGGCAGGGGATTATTCAAAGCATTCGGCGTATTTGGGGTTCTTGCGCAGTTCTTCAACAAAATTTTGCGGAAACATAATGAATCTATCTTTTAAAAAGTTTGCCATATCAACATAAGAGGGAACAAGGGCGCTTTTTTCGATTATTTTTAAGCTAGAGACCAATGGTGCAGAATAGTTGTAATTTCCTTCATTCTGAATACGAATCGATTCCTTGTAATGATCAAATGCCGTGTCAAAATAATGCAAAGCCGTATCTAAACTGCCGTCACGCTTCAATTCATAACTTGCCAAAAGAAGATAGAGTCCTCCCATATATTTATGCTGCTCACCAAATCTGCCATCAATAAAAACAGTTTCATATAAATTGGCGAGTGATAACAGCAGTTGACACGCGTATCCGGAGGCTTGCACGGAAGGTCGCAATGCGATGGAGTTAGCGATCACAAAATCCAAATTTCTGAGGAGTACCGTTAAGCATTCTCCTTGATAGCGCGCTCTTTCTTCGCCGGAGGTTGCCAAGGGCAACAAAATCTCTTTACAAATAGTTATCGAATTTTGCTCATTCGCAAGTGCTTTTGCCCTATCATATTCTCCCATATCGCAAGAAAGTGAGGTGAGCTGATAGATGGTTGCTTCGCGATCCTCTGCCGATGGATTGGATTTCAATATTTTCTCATAGGTACGAATGGCTTCCTGCCAATAAATATTTTTGGCACTATATTCAGTATCTTCCTCAAGGGGCTCCGATGCATCATTCGCTTTGCCTTTAGCCCCATATTCGCTCCACCCCCACATCCAAAGAGCTCGCGCAAGTTTTAGAAGGATTCTCGGTTCATTTGGAAATTCATCCGCAGCATCACGAAGCATATTGACAACTTCTAAAAAATCCTTTGGTAAGCATCCTTGATGCATAGAATGCCCTTGCCGCGTCATGATTTCAGTAGCATTTTCAAGAATATTTTTAATCTTTTCCTCTCTATCATCGTGATATCCAAACAGTTCATCAATCGAAATGTGAAAGTAATTTGCAATAGCGGGGATCATTTGCATATCGGGATAAGTGGTGCCCGACTCCCAACGTGATACAGCTTGCGCAGTTACACCGAGCGCATCGGCAAGATTATCTTGTGTGCGTCCGTCGCGGCGGCGCAGTTCTCTAATTTTTGTTCCTAAATTCAGTTGCATAAATGCACCTCCTTGAAATCGTTATCACCGGTGTGATACCATTATAGCACGCACTCTATCCAAAAGCAATTATCAATTAGTTGTTTATGACTTAACAAACGGTTAAATTAAGAGGGGCAAAAAAGACATAGTTGAAATTCAGCTATGCCTTTTTTGATAAAAATAATTAAATATACTGTTCGAGGAACGCCTTGCCCATGCGAATGTCCTTGATTTGTTGTTCGCCGTGAATTTCACGCTCAATGGTGATGGGGCCGTCGTAGCCGCATTCCTTGAGGCGCGCGATCAGTTTGGGGAAGTTGACCTGTCCTTGACCGAGAGGTGTCTCCTTGCCAAAGGAGTGACCGCTATCGGGGTAAACGCCGTCCTTTGCGTGTACGTCGCGGATGTACTTGCCCAACAGATACAGCGAGTCGATGGGGTTTGCCTTGCCGTAAAGGATGAGGTTTGCGGGGTCGAGGTTAACGCCTACGTTGTCAAGACCGATGTCCTCAATGGCGCGTGCAAGGGTGAAAGGAGTCTCCTGTCCTGTTTCAAACAGAAAATACTGTCCGTTCTTTTTGCAGTAGGCAGCGATCTCGCGCAGAGCCACGATGGTCTCGCGGTAGAGCTCTGTGTTGGGATCCTCGGGAATGAATCCCGCGTGGGTTGCAATCTGGTCTACGCCGAGTTTTTTGGCAAAATCCGAGCCTTTTTTCAGGTCAAGAATGCGCTCAAAGCGCGCGTGGGGCGGAACGATACCAAGTGTGAGAGGCCCCTCGTAGGAGTTCCACATCCAGGATTCCTTGCCGCGCCAACCGCACCAAAAGGTGGAAATGCGCACGCCGTATTTTTCGAGGGCATTCAAAATGGTCTCTGCCGTTTCATCGGTGTAGCGTTCCATTTGCCAACAGGTAAACTGAACCGAGTCGAAGCCCATTTCTTTTGCTTCTTTGATTTTTGCGTCAAGATCGGTTTCCTCACGCAAACGAATGATAACGCCAAGTTTCATAAATGTTTTCTCCTGCGTCAAAAAGGGAATCAGATATACTTTTCAAGCAATTCCTTAGCGGTTTGAATATCCTTGATCTGCTGTTCACCGCTGATCTCGCGTTCAATGGTAATTACGCCATCATAGCCGCACTTCTTGAGCCCTGCAATAAAGGCGGGGAAATCAACGTGGCCCTCACCAAGAGGTGTTTCCTTACCGAAGGAGTGACCTGCATCGGGATATACGCCGTCCTTTGCGTGAACGTCGCGAACGTACTTGCCAATGAGAAGCAGAGCGTCAACAGGGTTTGCTTTACCGTAAAGGATGAGGTTTGCGGGATCGAGATTTACACCGAGGTTATCAAGACCGATGTCCTCAATCGCACGTGCGAGCGTGAAGGGAGTCTCTTGACCTGTTTCAAACAGGAAATACTGACCGTTCTTTTTGCAGTAAGCGGCGATCTCGCGGAGCGCCACGACAGTCTCGCGATAGAGCTGCATATTGGGATCCTCGGGAATAAAGCCTGCGTGCGTTGCGATCTGGTTAACGCCGAGCTTCTTTGCAAAATCCGAGCCTGCCTTCAGGTCGAGAATTCTTTGGAAACGTGCAAAGGGAGGAACGATGCCAAGGGTGAGAGGGCCTTCAAAAGCGTTCCAAACCGCCTTACCGCTCCAACCGCACCAAACGGTGGAGATGCTAACGCCGTGCTTCTTGAGAGCGGCGAGGATCTTTTCTGCCCACTCGTCGGTGTAGCATGCCATATCCCAGCAGGTAAGCTGAATGGAATCAAAGCCCATGTCTTTTACTTCTTTGATCTTAAGATCGATATCGGTATCTTGATACAGATTGATGAGTAATCCAAGCTTCATAGTGGTATCTCCTTTTTTATCAATAATCAATGGCGAGGGTAGCGGCACCGTTGTCGGCGCTCTTGCGGAGCAGTTCAACAAGCTTTACGGTCTTGTATGCGCTCTCGGGGGGGTTCTCGAGGTTTTCCTTGTCGTTCAAGAGCAGGTCGATGAAGAATGCGAATTCTTCGGTAAAGGGACGGCAAACGGGAATGTCGGGAACAAAAGGCTCGCCCTCATCGGGATAGACCTTAACAGCATAACCTTGCATAACGACCTGCGCCTTTTCAAATCTTGCGCGCAGACCTGCGGTAAAGGGAGCTTTGCGGCCTTCATTCCAAGAGCCGTCTGCAACGACTGTCAGATTGGGGTAGAACAAGCGTGTGTTCTCAACCTGCCAACGAGTCTGTCCATTGTAAGCGGTTACGCTAACAGAGGTGGGCTCGCCAAGCAGATAGCGCGCCATATCAATGTCGTGGATGTGCATATCAAGAATGCAACCGCCGCTCTTTTCATCGTTTTGGAACCAGTTTTCAAAGCCCCACTCGGGGTGAGCGCTCAGGCGGTACATATTCAGGTTTTCAAGCTCGCCAAAGGTTTTTTCGTCAATGCACTTTTTTACATAGCGGTAAGCATCGCTGAAGCGCAGGCATTGACCGATCATCAATTTCTTTCCTGTTTCTTCTGCAACTGCGAGCATCTCTTCACATTGGGCGGAGTTGAGAGCCATGGGCTTTTCGCAAAGCACGTGCTTGCCTGCACGAAGCATCTTGACGGTGTATTCGCAGTGCAGATAAGTGGGCAGACAGATGTCGGCCATATCGAATTCTTCGTTTGCGATCATTTCGTCAAGATCGGTGTAGGTATGAATGCTTTCTGCAATTTTTACGGGCTCGGCGCCTGTATTGATGGTGATCTGCTTTTCAAACTGTGCCTTATCAATGTCACAAATCGCAACCAGCTCAAAGGGAACGTTACGGGTTGCCAAATCAGTATATCCCGCATAGTGTGTGCGCGCAATACCGCCAAAGCCGACCATCGCAATTCTTACTTTTTTCATTGTTTTTTGTCCTTTCGAGAAAATTATATTGAGAGTGATAGATCACATTCCGAGAACAGCCGCACCGATGATGCCGGCGTCGTTGCGCAGGGTAGCGATGCGAATGTCGGGAGCTTTGACAACGCCGCGACCGTAGATCTGAGGCAGAACCTTAGGCACTACCAGATCAAGCAGATATTGACCTTCGTTGGAGATGCCGCCGCCGATAGAGAGGACCTCGGGTTGAGCGATGTTGATCATGCTGGCAAGTCCGCTTGCCAGATATTCGATGTACTCATTTACAACCTCGGTAGCTGCCGCGTCACCCAGACGCATACCGTCAAACGCGGTGCGACCGCTTACCTTGCCGGCGGTCTCTACGAGTTTGGTCATCGCGGTCTCGCGACCGGTCTTTGCGCACTCGTCGAGTTTTTCTTTGGTGGTGTTGATCAGGCCCGTAGCCGAGGAGTAAGCTTCCCAACAGCCGCATCTGCCGCAAGAGCATTGACGTCCGCCAACCTGAATAACGATGTGGCCGAGCTCGCCTGCCGCGGAGTTAAAGCCCTTGAGTACCTTGCCGTCGGTGATAACACCGCCGCCAACGCCCGTGCCGAGAGTGATCATAATGGAAGACTTTGCGCCCTTTGCCGCGCCTGCAATGGCTTCGCCCCAAGCGGCGGCATTTGCGTCGTTTTCAATATGGAACTCCTTAATGGGGAGCAGCTCACGAAGCATAGGAAGGATGGGGAAGTGATCGAAGGGCAGGTTGTTGGCATAGATCGCCTCACCGCTCTCGTCGCTAACGATACCGGGGGATGCAATACCAACCGATGTGACCTCGCTTACGTCAATGCCGTAATCAGCGCATACCTTTTTGCAAAGCTCTGCGATGTCAGCAACGATCTCTTTTGCGGGTCTTTCTGCGCGGGTGGGAACACTTGCCTTTGCAACGATCTTGAATTCCTCGTTTACAATACCTGCGGCAATGTTTGTGCCGCCAAGGTCGATACCAATACGATACATAATGGGTCTCCTTTGTGATTTATGTTATATTTTTTGTTTTCAGATTTGTTGGAACATTTCTTCAATGTCCTCGCGGCCGTAGTATTGCTTGCTGTCGCAAAAACGGCACACGACCTCGAGCTCATCGCTCTTGCCCTCGGCGATCTGCTCGTCAAGAAGCTTCATGCAGTCATCCTTGCCAAGAGTCACAAGTGCCTTTGTGGTGCGTTCGCGACTGCAGTTGCAACGATAGTCTACATCCAATTCATCAAAGATGTCAAAGGGAATATCCTTGAGTGCCAAAGCGGCGATCTCTTCAAGGGAAAGCCCCTTGTCGAACAGGGCCGATACGTTGGAAAGAGCGGGGAGATTCTTCTCAAGCTGGTCTACCGTTTCGGGGTCTGCAAAGGGAAGCAGTTGGATCAGTACTCCACCTGCCGCGCGGCAGGAAAGGTCGGTATCTACAAGAACACCCAACGCACACACGGTGGGAACCTGCTCGCTTTGCGCGTAGTAGGCGGCAATGTCCTCTGCCACCTCACCGCTGACGAGCTCAATAGAGCCGTGATAGGGCTCATTCGTTCCAATGTCCTTGATGATATTAAGATATCCTGCTCCAACAGCGCCGCCAACATCGAGCTTGCCGTTCTGTTTGAGAGGGAGATCAACTGCGGGATTTTGAATGTATCCGCGCACGTTGCCAATGTAGTCGGCAACGGCGAGAACAGTACCCGCAGGGCCGTCACCCTTGAGGCTGACGGTAATGGAATCGGTCTTTTCGCCGAGCATACAACCCATCAGCGATGTGATGGTGAGGAGCCTTCCCAAAGCGGCGGTTGCCACGGGGGAGGTATGGTGAATGCGAATGGCCTCATTTACGATTTCGGTAGAGCGGATGACGTGGATACGTGCGCTTCCGTCCGAGGTCATAGCGCGTAAGATTGTCGAAGACATAACAGTTTCCTTTGAAAAAAGAGTTTATTTTTTGATTGCGCGCGCGGCAAAATACCAGCGCTCACAATCGGGATTGGGGTTTTGGAAGTCAAAACCGCCCCAAACGCCAAGCAGTTCAAAGCCCGCTTTGGCGAGAAGTGTTTTTACTGTGTCGAGATCATAGCACCTTTCAACCTGATGCTCGTCCGAGCGATGATAGCGACCGTCTGTGTCCTCCTCAAAAAGGGAAAGGTCAAAGTCGCACAATCGGCTCTCGGGGTGATAGGTGTTCTGCCAACCGCAATAGATCGCAGATTTTTCACCGTCCTCCCAAACGATCTCGTCCTCAAGAACGTAAGCATTGTTGCCATAGACGTTCTCAAACTTGTAGGGCGTGTTCATATCAAAGAGGAACAGCCCATCGGGGTCGAGATAGTTGTGCGTGGTGGCAAAGCATTTTGAAAGATCCTCGGGGGTGAGCAGATAGTTGAGACTATCCAAGCAACAAGTCACCGCGCCAACCGTGCCATAGAGCTCAAAGGAGCGCATATCCTGCTGTAACCACAGAATATTATAGCGACTGTCGTTTTGCAGAAGTGCTTCGCCAAGCATATCGGCACTGCCGTCCACACCGATCATATCATAGCCGCGCGAGGCAAGCTCGAGCGTCATCCGACCGGTGCCGCAGGCAAGGTCAAGAACCAACTCGGGGCGAGAGGGAAGAAAGCGATCAAAGCATTCCTCAAAAAAATCTGCCCAAGTGGCATAGTCGATCTCGGCGTTCAGTTTATCATAAACGCGAGCGATGGCTTCGTAGCCTTCACAGCCGCTCATTAGTGATGCGCCTTTCTGTTGAGCCTATCCAAAACCTTGACGTAGCCATCATTGCCATACTTGATGCAACGGTTCACGCGGCTGATGGTGGCGGTGGAAAGCCCTGTTTGCGAAGCGATCTCGGTATAAATATGATTATCCATCAACATTTTTGCAGCCAGAAGGCGGCGCGACATTTCCTGCAATTCCGAAGCGGTGCAAAGGTCCTCCAAAAAATGGCGGCACTCCTCGGGCGTTTGCAATGTCAGGAGCCCCTGGCACAAATATTCCAAAAGCTCGTCGTTATTGAGGTTTTTCATCGAATGAAAACTCCTTTGCATAATCTTTCACTATATTCTAACATAAAAAGATATAAAAGTAAATATATTAGCCAAATTTTTCTTTGCAAAAATCAATTATTTGTGGCGGCGAATCCATACAAGCATATCACTTTCGCCGCGGTTGGCAAACGCGAAATAGGGAATACATTTGACCTTGATTTTTTCTGTTGTGCTCTGCAAAGCATCAAAATAGAGGGCAGAGCTATCTTGCAATCGGTAAGCGGGGAGCGTGACCGAATACAATCCGTGAAAATCGAGGCTTTCGGTAGCATCACATAGGGCATCGGTCGAAACTTCGATGCGATTCAGACGCTTGCCGTTGTTCACACCCTCGATGCAATAGACCACGGGACCGCGCACAAGCGCCATTCTGCCAACGTTGTCCCTTACCAAGGGATTGGCACTGACAAACGAAAGAGAAATATGAAAATCCAAATCGAGGGAAAATTCTTCTCCAACGGAAAAATAAGCATAGCCATCGCGTATTTCGGGAGTGACGGACTCCCCATCAAGAAGCACCGTGAGCTCTTTGCACCATTCGGGTACGCGGAGCGAGAGCGTTTTGGCAGTATAGCCACGCCCGATGATGCAAGCCTTACCCTCGCGAGCATAATCCTCGGTAATGGAGAGGTTTCCGTGCGGCGTATCCAATTCTGCCGATATGTATTGCTCTATGCAAAGAGCGTCGCCATCGTCTACACAGATGTAGTCTCCGAGAAGGGCGAAAAAGCGGTTGATGTTGGGAGGACAGCAGGAGCAGCTAAAAACCTCTACACGTTGTGTAATGGGCAGGCGCGCGTGTTGACGGCGGGGAACTGCCACCTCGCGGCCGTATTCCTCGAGGGCGATCTCCAAGGGGTTCTCGTAAAAGAAAGCCTTGCCGTCGAGCGAGGTAGAGGAAAGCATTGCATTGTAGAGTACACGCTCGCACAGATGCCCGTATTTTGCCTGCTTGGAAAGTCGGCGCATACGTGAGGCGAACATCATCATTGCCACAGCACAACAGCTCTCGGTGTATGCCGTGCGGTTTGGCAGGTCATAGGGAACGGTAAAGCTTTCTGTCGTCGGCGTAGAACCCACACCGCCTGTGATATACAGTTTGCCGTTTGTAATATCAGAAAAGACCTTTTCCAAATTGTCAAACAAGAGGGCATCGTCCGTCTCGGCGGCAAGGTCAGCTACACCGCTGTAAAGATAGAGCGCGCGCACGCAGTGACCGTTGGCACTTTCCAAATGTCGAATATCTACGTCATCCTGTGAGCCGAAGAGATTATCCTCGTAAATGGGCTTGTCTTTCTCGTTGTTTCCGCGCATCTCCAAAAAGAAGCGCGCCATGTTTAAGTATTTTTCCTTTTTTGTGTGGCGATAGAGCTTGATAAGCGCCAGCTCGATCTCCTCGTGACCGGGTGTTACAAAGCCTGCGGAATCTTCTACAAGGAAAATGCGTTCGATCAGGTCACAGTAACGCTCCATAATTGTAAGAAAACGGTCACGTCCCGTTGCCTTATGGTAGGCAATGGCGGCTTCGATCAGATGCCCCGCGCAGTAGAGCTCGTGGCGGTCGCGATTGCGAAAGATGAGGTGCGGACTGACTTGCTGATGCTCGGAATTGAGGTAACCGTCTCCACGCTGTGCACGCTCCATACAGTCGATGAGCTCCTCGCAAAGCGCTTCGTGCTCACGCATACTATCGGGGTCTTGTTCTATGAGGTAGGCAACTGCTTCCATCCATTTGGCAACGTCGGAGTCAAAAAAGATGTGCGGCTTTTTGCCTGTCGTGGCATAGTTGAAGCGCAAAGCATCAAAGCGACCGCTCTCTTCAAATCTCTTGCGAACGTTTGCAAGAGACACATTTTTGTTCAAATCATATCTGTCTTTCCAAAAACCATCGGTAAGGGTGACGGATTTGAAGGGGATAAAATCAACAGTTTTCATACTTTACTCCTTTTCTGCAAGTGTGCGAATGATCTCACCTGCTATCAAAAGTCCCGCAACGGGCGGAACGAAGGGAAGAGACGCAGGCGGAATGCGTTTGCTGTCTCCCTCGTTGATGGGAAGGGGCTTTTTGGCTTCCTCGGTGGAATAAACTACCCTCAGGTGTGTAATGCCGCGCGCTTTGAGCTCGCGGCGCATCACACGGGCGAGAGGACATCCACTCGTTTTGGAAAGATCGGTTACGCAAAAGTGAGATGCATCCAGCTTGTTGCCCGTTCCCATCGCGCTGATGAGAGGCACATTCGACGCCGCACAACGAACGGCAAGCTCAATTTTCGCTGATACCGTGTCAATGGCATCGGCAACGTAGTCAAAATCGGAGAGAGGGAAGTCATCAGCGTTTTCGGGAAGATAAAAGACCTGATGCGTGACCACCTTGCAATCGGGGTTGATGTCAAGGATGCGCTCGCGCATCACCTCAACCTTTGGGCGTCCGACCGTCGAGTGAAGCGCGATGATCTGGCGATTGATGTTGGAAAGAGAGACTACGTCGTTGTCAAACAAATGTAACTCTCCCACACCTGCGCGTGCAAGCGCCTCGCAAGCGTAGCCGCCAACGCCGCCAACGCCAAAAACGGCCACCTTTGCCGCCGTTAGTTTATCAATTCCGCCCTCGCCCAAAAGCATTGCCGAACGGATGTGTTCTTCTTTTACCTTCATAGCCTTGCCTCCACAAAAGTTCTGTGCTCATTATAGCAGAATTTTATCTTTTTTGCAAGGGCTTCTTTACAAATTAAGAAAAATATAGTATAATATAAAAGACTTGAAACAAGGAGAGACCAAAATGATGCGAGATGAACACTTAATCGAGACCTGTGCCGCCTCAAAATCGGTTTTTGAAGGCAAAATTCTGCACGTTTTTGTGGATGATATCAATCTGCCAAACGGAGAGAAAGGGTTTCGCGAATATATCAAGCACATCGGTGCTGTGGCGGTCCTGCCCTTGACCAACGACGGCAAAGTCATTTGCGTGCGGCAATATCGCTACGCTGTGGGGCAGGTGACCGTCGAGATCCCCGCAGGCAAGCTCGATAGTCCTAACGAAGACTCCATCGAGGCAGCCCTGCGCGAATTGCGAGAGGAAACGGGTGCGCGTTGCAAACGCTTGACCTATCTTGGCACTTACCTTGCATCCCCCGCCATTTTGGATGAGAAGATCAACCTCTACCTTGCACGTGGCTTGGAATTTGGCGAAACAGACCCCGACGAAGATGAATTTATCGACGTTGTGCACATTCCGCTTACAGAAATGATCGAGCGCGTAATGGCAGGCGAAATTTTAGATGGCAAAACACAACTCGCAGTCCTCAAGGTGAACGAGTTGTTGCGCCGCGAAGAGAAGGAGAAACAGACAGTATGACAAAGAGAAACGTAATGATCGATATTCTCACCTCGCGCACAGAGATGAACCTCTCTCTCTTTGCCGAGGAGCCCGAGAATGAAGAAATAGAAGAAGGCAGGCCGCCTTTTGAAGATTTTTTGAAGAATGTCACGGGTGAGATGCCCGAGCCGACCGAGATGCTGATGGAAGGCAGACTCTTGACAAGCGAGCATCGCGTGGAATTGGTGTATGCCGAGAGCGAGCTGACAGGTATGGAAGGTTCTATGACCGCCATCGGCTTCGACCGCGCCAATCCCGACCTCGTCTCAATGATGCGAACAGGCCCCGTCCGCACCGCAATGACCTTTGAAGAGGGCAAACGCCACATCTGCCTCTATAACACGCCGTTTTCCGAGTTTGAGGTCTGCGTGCGTACCCTCAAGGTCAAAAATCGCCTTTTGGAAGAAAACACGCTCGAGCTCGACTACCTCATCGAAATTCACGGCGCCCAAGCCGAGCATTGCAAAATGACCGTTACCGTCCGCCCGAGCGTACAGATTTGATTGTCTTGTTAAAATCCGATTTTATCTCTCGTTAATGAAAATTTATCTCTCATTAAAAATAAAACCGATCTATCTTGACGTTGCCGATCTTGCGTGATAAAATGAAATTATAAAACCCAAATTCAAAAGGAGAAAACAGGTGGAGACGACCTTATACGAATTTTCTTTTTACTATGCAGGGCTTGTTGGTATTATCGTTCCGCTTCTTGTTAGCATTGCCTTGTTTTTTGCCAACGAAATTGTTGGTAAGTGTATGACCTCAAAGCCCGCAACGCCTATCGGTGCCAAGGAAATATCGCCAAGAGCCTTCAAAATTTTCACGCGCATTCTCGGTGGTTTTTTGAGTGTGGCTTGTCTCATTTTTGTGGTGGCATACATCAAGGAGTATCGCGATTACAAAACGAGATTGGATAACGGCGATGTTTTTGTTGTGGAAGGGTATGTTACTGATTTTGAACGCTTTTCTTCCATCGAAAAAACGCCTGAGCATTTTGAAATCAACGGTGTATATTTTGCTTACAGCGAAAGGGATAACACAAACGGTTATCACAGTGTTTTGGGACACGGCGGCGTTGTAACCCATAACGGACAACACCTCAAAATCAAATACGTAACAAACGAATTTGGAGAGAACGTCATACTCGCCATATACGAAATAAAATAGTGTTCTACTTATCAATAGTAAATAAAAAGGCACCTATTTGGGCACCTGCGGTAAAACAGGTTTATATGTCAAACAAAGAACCGCCGAAAGTGATAAAATGTTACTTTCGGCGGTATTGTTGTAAGACGAAAACCACTCGCTTAGCGAGTGGTTCTGTAGAGGTTTTTGCCGTTGAGCAATCCCGCCGCGGCGGAAGGCTCCCTTGTGTAAAGGGAGCTGTCACCGAAGGTGACTGAGGGATTGTCTGATAATATTTTTACTTTTCACAATCCCTCCGTCATTTTCTTGCGAAAATGCCACCTCCCTTTACACAAGGGAGCCTTTGGCTTGTGCGCCCCGAAAGTCCGTCAATTTTCTTGACAAGCACTGCATTTGCGGACACAAATGCGATTTATATACTTGTCAAGTAGACTAATTCACAATTTTATGATATAATAAAAATAATCATAAAACAGCCGAATCAAATCCAAATTCTGCGACTTATGGGTGAAAGCTTTCAAAGAGGTCTCAAAATGAAAAATGAAATTACAAAATATGTTGAGTATTTGTTTGCTCTTGCCCTTAAGAAGTGCGGTGATGTGAACGATGCCGAAGATCTAACGCAAGAAACACTTCTCGCTGCGTTACAGTATATAAACCGCGGCGGCAATATTTCTAATGTGAAATATTGGCTTACCTCTGTTCTTTCAAACAAATGGAACGAAGCGTTACGAAAAAAATACAGATTGCCGCTTGTTAGTGTCGATGTAATTCCGGATGTCGAGGATTACAATTACGAAAACGAAATTGATAGACCTACTACCAATCAAGTAAGACGAGAAGTGGCATATTTAGCAAAGTTGCAAAGAGAAGTGATTGTGAAGCATTATCTTGAAGGAAAGAAAGTTCAAGATATAGCCGACGAGTTAGGCATCCCGAAAGGAACTGTACTGTCGCGACTATCTTCGGGCAGAGATCAGATGCGGAAAGGATTTGATTCAATGGAACAGTATGAAAAGCAAAGTTATGTCCCCGAACGACTTGAAGTAGGTTGTTCCGGTAATCCCGGATTTAATGAGGAGCCGTGGTCACTTGTGAGAGATGATCTCATGAAACAAAATATATTGATTATTGCGTACGAGCAACCCGTAACCGCTGTAGAAATTGCAAAAGCCCTCGGTATTCCAACACCCTACGTTGAAAATGCAGTTGAAGATCTTGTCAGATGCGAACTGATGACACGAAACGGAAACAAAGTAGTAACGGATTTTTTGATTTCTACGCCTGCCGAAAGATCCTCTAAGCTTGATATTCAACTTGATTTTGCAAATCATCAGTATCAGGTGGTATGGGATTTGATTTCCAAATTATTTTCGGATATAAGTTCTTTAAGTTGGTTTGAACGGTTATCTGACACCGAGCGGCTTGATCTTAAATATTACGCTATGATAGACGTTCTTGCAAGAGGACAATATCAAGCTATCAAAAGAATTGTGGATACAAACGAAATTTATCCCGAAAGACCGGATGGCGGCAGATGGATCGCGCAAGGCACACGTTACGATATGGATTTTAAGTGGGAAAACGATCCTTTTTCAAAATATACTTATGGTGGAGAACGGCGCGTAAATTGGGATAATTTCTTTAGCAGTAAATCAGTAGAGCTTCACGTTTACGATACTCAACCCGATTTGAATAAATATGAGCACGGTCCTGTGGAGATACACGATGACAATCTATGCAAGATGCTATATATTTTGTATAAGGGTATTCCTTTTGAATATACGGGATTTAACTTGAGATTTTTAGAGGATATTCCGCATCTTGTTTCGTGCGGTGTGTTACGTTATGAAAACGATGAACCAGAAGTAGCAATCCCTGTTCTTAGCAAAAAGGAATTTTCTGAATTATTCAAGATCAGTGCATCCTATATGGTGAAATTAGGGGATCTAATTGAGTCACCGTTAAGAGAACTTTTCCCGCAGTTGAAGTTGGATATTCCCGAGCATCTTGAAGGAAGAATAGCTGAATTCAGAAAATATATATTCTATGCATTTCCGATGGCTATTGTTAAAAGAGCAATTTCTGATGGAGATTTTATTTTTGAAAATAAGCAAAAAGCCATACCGATGGTATTGGTCATAGAAGAACCCTATAATTAAGTAAAGATACCGCCGAGAGTAACCACAATGGTAACTCTCGGCGGTAGTGTTTTTATAAAAGTGCTTTATCGCAGGTATGCCAATGGGTGCCTTTTTACTGTTCTTCATATTTTCTGCTTATCTTTTTTATCTCCACTATCCTTTTTTACTCTCACAAACAGCGAGAGCAATGCGCGCCCATCAAAGGGAATGAGCGGATAGAGATAGGAGTGTCCGCCATTGACCGTCTTGTTGCTGACAAGCAGCAGAATAATAATCGCCGTTCCAATGCCAAAGCCCACAAGGTCGAGAATTTCTATCAGGATGATAAGCAGAATGCGCATAAACTTGAACGCGTATCCAAGCTCATAGCTTCGTTGCGTAAAGTTGGCAATTGAAACAAACGCCATATAGAGAATGACCTCGGGAATGAGCCATCCAATGCTGACGGCAAAGTCACCGAGTATTAAACCGCCCACAATGGCAAGGGAATTGGAAAGCATACTCGGGGTGTTCATCGATGCGAGTCGCAAGCCGTCTATCATAAATTCCATCAGCATCAGTTGTGCAAAAATGGGGATGCGCCCGCGGTCCTCGGGAACAATAAATCCAAGCCACGCAGGGATCCATTCGGGGTTGCGGATGAGCAAAAACCAAAGGGGAACGAGAAAAAGCGTCGACCAGAACACCAAATGCCGCACGATGCGAATATAGGTTCCCGTCAGGGGCGGGAAGTAAAAATCGTTCGTCTCCTGCATAAAGTCGAATATGGTGCTCGGCAGTACCATTACTTCGGGTGAGTTGTCGCAAATGATGAGTACGCTCCCCTCAAGGAGCTGTGCCGCCGCCGCATCGGGACGCTCGGTATATCGAATTTTCGGGAAAGGATTGTACCACCTTTCTCGAATGAGTAGCTCTGCGAGCGATTCGTGTCCCATCGTCAAGGCATCGGTTTTGATAGAATCGAGTTTTTGCGAAAGCTTTTGCACGTACTTGTCGTCAGCAATCCCCTTGATATAACAGAGAACAATGTCTGTTTTGGAACGTGTTCCTACGCTTGTGTAGTACATCGTCAGGTTTGGGTCTCGGATACGCCTGCGCACCATTGCGGTGTTAAAAACAAGCGTTTCCACAAATCCGTCGCGCGAGCCCATCATTACGCGGTCGGTCTCGGGCTCGGCAACCGAACGGGCAGGGTAGGTGCGTGAGTCGATGATGATAGCAAATCGCCCAAATGTTTCCCCAAGCATCAAGGTCGTGCCCGATAGGAGCATTTGCATCATCTTTTCGCCATCTTCCATTACCTCTGCCTCAACAAAGGGCATATGGTGCTCTACAAAATAGCGAGCCGCGGCATCTTCGCCGCTATCTGTGGGATTTCCCAAGCTCTTGAGCGAGAGGAAATAGAACATCAACCTATTCATCGAACCGCCATCTACGAAGCCATCAATGTAATAAAGCGTTGTTTCTGCCTCTCCAACAAAAAGCGTTTTTTTAATAATATCAAAGTTTTCGCGTACGCGCAAGACCTCGTCCACACGCCGCACGTTCTCGCGGTAATCGCCGCATAATTCCAGCATAAAATCTCTCCCAAACCTCTTTTTCTTTATTATGCCGCAAAATGGTAGAACTATTCATAATCGACTACGCCGCCGCATAGGATGAAATAAATCGGATCGCAAAAAAGGAAAGGAGAACGAGAAAAATGATCACCGATATTTATCGCCCTGAGGGGGCACTGCAGGGAAGTGCACAAAACAGAGAGTACTTATCATCCTTGGCGGGATTGGAGCGCGCAATGACGACAGGTGCTATTGTGGAAGGAATTGCCACGCTTTGCGACGAAGAGATGCGTTTGCACGTTGATCTGCATTGCGCACGCGGCATTATCGAGGCTGATGAAACAGTTGCCTGCCGCGCAGGCGAGACCAAAAAGGATATTGCCGTTATCACGCGAGTGGGGAAGCCCGTTGCCTGCAAGATCCTTGCAATCGAATGTCGCGACGGCGTACCCATTGTAAAGCTTTCGCGCAGAGCGGCACAAGAGGCGTGTATGCGACATTATATGAAAAACCTATCGGCGGGAGATATTCTCACAGCGCGCGTCACACATTTAGAGCCTTTTGGCGCGTTTGTCGACGTCGGATGCGGTGTTCCGTCCCTTTTGTCGGTCGATTGCATTTCGGTCTCACGCATCTCGCATCCAAGAGACAGACTGGCCTGCGGAATGACTATCCCCGTGGCTGTCAAGTGCATCAATCAAGAGAGTGAGCGGATATACGTCACCCTGCGCGAGCTTTTGGGAACGTGGGAAGAGAACGCCGCCGCATTTGAAGCAGGGCAGACTGTTACGGGCATCGTGCGGAGCATCGAGAGCTACGGCGTGTTTGTTGAGCTTGCTCCGAACCTTGCAGGGCTTGCCGAGGTTGGAGAAGAGGAAGCCGCCATTCTGCGAGGGAAGATCGGGCAGAGCGTTGCCGTTTACATCAAAAGCATCTTGCCCGAGCGGATGAAAGTCAAGCTCGTGCTCATCGACGCCTGCTGTTCCGTGCCCGCCCCGAGAACACCTTTGCATTTCTTTATCGATACCGACAAAACGCAACACATCACACGCTGGAGATATTCTCCCGCTCGCGCCCCACGCGTGATTGAAACGGTTTTTGAAGATATGGCCAAATAAAAATTTTGTTTTTGAAGTGCAACTAACAAAAAAGCCTTCCCCTTGAGGGGAAGGTGACGAGTTTACGAGTCGGATGAGGTGTAGCCATCGGAGATGGCGTTGGAATACGAGTAATCTAAACGGACGCGTCGCGTCCTACACCTCATCACCCGCGTTGCGGGAGCTTCTCCTCAAGGAGAAGCCTTTTTTATTACGCTAAACTTTCCGGCAGTTTTTTGCCGCCGAGGATGTGAAAATGCAGATGCTTGATCGTTTGGCAGCCATCCTCACCGCAGTTGGTGATCACGCGGTAGCCATTTGTCAAACCCTCGGCAGCCGCGATCTTGGGAATTGCCTCAAAAATGCGAGTGACATACGCGCTGTTTTCGCTATTTACGCCGTCGGCAGAGGGAATGTGCACCTTGGGAACAACCAAAACGTGCACAGGAGCCATCGGCTCGATATCGCGGAAAGCGTAAACATGTTGATCTTCATAGACCTTGGTCGAGGGAATCTCCCCCGCAATTATCTTACAAAATAAGCAGTCGGACATATCGTTTCCTTTCTATAATACTGTTCTATTACGTATTCTTCATAATAATCGAGCCAACGCATTCACTAACGTGCTCGCAGGCATCGGCACAAGCCTCAAAGCAATCAAAGACCTTGTACCATGACATCGTTGTCAGGACGTCGGTAGAGTTCTTTGTCAGGTTGTGCATAGTGGCAAGATAGAGCTTGTCGCAGTCCTCTTCAACGTCGTTGCAGGCGATGATGAGGTTGTGCATCGTTTTGGACTTTTTGAAGTTTTCAAATTCATCCATAATTTGCACGAGCATCTCACAGCTTTTTACCAAATTCTTGGCAAACTCAATAGCGGCGGGCTCCATCTTTTTGATGTTGTAAATATAGAACTTTTGCAAAATTTCCTCAATGGTGTCGGCTACGTTGTCGAGCTGTTGGCTCAGCATATCCAGATCCTCACGGTCAACAGGAGTAACGAATGCCTTTGCAAGCGTTTCGTTCATCTCGTGCTTTTTCATATCGGCACTGTGCTCAAACGTGTGCATTTGCACAAGCATTTCTTCAATTTTGTCAGCATCGTAATTTTCGAGACATTCTACCAAATAGTTCGCCGCGTTTTTTGCAAGCGTTGCACACGCCGAAAAGTTTTCAAAATAGAATTTATCACCTTTAGCCATTGTATTTATTTCCTTTCCATTAGTTGAATATTGCCAAGAACAGTTTTGTTACCAGGAATGCAAGAACTCCGCACCCGGGGAAGGTGAGGATCCAGGTCATTACCATTTCCTTAACCACACCAAAGTTGATTGCGGAAATACGTTTTACCGCTCCCACACCCATAATTGCAGTGGTTTTTACGTGTGTTGTGGAAACGGGTAGACCGAATACTGAACAGAATACAAGTGAGAGCGAGGATGCGACGTCGGCGGAAAAGCCTTGGTATTTTTCAAGCTTGACCATGTCCATACCGACAGACTTGATAATCTTTTTGCCGCCCATAGCCGTGCCTGCCGCCATAACGAGCGAGCAGACGATCATGAGCCATGTGGGAATTTCAAAAGAGGTTGCCGCCACTCCCGTACCTTGCAGGGTAAATACACACAACAGAATAATGCCCATAAACTTTTGACCGTCCTGCGCGCCGTGCATAAACGCCATACCTGCCGCACCAACGATCTGTGCGCCTTTGAAGAAGGGCTCTGTTTTGGGGCGGTTCATTTTATAGCAGATCACGGTCACGAGCTTTCCGATCAACCAAGCCAAGCCAAAGCCGAGCACGATAGAAATGAAAATACCGTAGATGACCTTGAGCCACTGACTCCATACAACGGCTTCGAGACCGTTGAGTGCCATTGCACCGCCTGTAAGACCTGCAATCAGCGCGTGACTCTCACTTGTGGGAATGCCAAATACCCAAGCAAGTGTTGCCCAAGTAACGATTGCGAGCATTGCCGCGCACAAAACGATGATGACCGTTCTGCCGGAGTTTTCACCAAAGTTGACCATACTCGTAATGGTGACTGCAACTTCATTGCTGATTTTTGTCATCACAAATACGCCCAAAAAGTTGAAAACTGCTGCCATTAAGATCGCCGCGCGCGGGGGCATACATCTTGTTACCACGCAGGTTGCTATGGCGTTTGGCGCATCCGTCCAACCGTTTACAAGAATGACGCCAAGCGTGAGCGTTACCGCAACGAACAATAGGGGATTTGCCGTCATTTGATTCAAAAAATCTAAAATTCCCATACAATGCCTTTCTTTGATGTCTTCTTTTTATATTGTTGTTAAACCAACAGACATTTTATCACATTTTTCTAAAATTGTCAATCCCTTTCTTGACAAAACGCCCGAATGTGATATAATGATATATAGGTATCACGAAAGAAAGGGGGAATGTCCTATGTTGCCAAAATGCACACGAGATTTATGGGAATATTTGAAGGAGACTGACAAGACCGTTGTTCTTTACGGTATGGGCAACGGAGCGGATAAGATTTTGGCGGTGTGTGCCTATCGCGGTATCTCTGTGGGCGGTGTTTTTGCCAGCGACGGCTTTGCACGCGGCAACCTCTTTCACGGTATGCCCGTCCGTACTTGGGCAGAGACAAAAGCGCAATACGGTGCCGAAAATCTCATCGTGCTCCTCTCGTTTGGCACCTCTCGTCCCGAGGTTTTGGAAAACATCATGCGTATTCGAGCTGAAGCAGAGTTATACGCTCCCGATGTCCCAGCCTTTGGCGACACGCTCTTTACGCGCTCCTTTTACGAAGCACATATCGAGGAGTTTACTGCCGCACGCGCACTTCTTTCGGATGACGAATCCCGCCGTATTTTCGATAATGTTCTTTCCTATAAATTAACGGGCGACATCTCCTATTTGCTTGATGCCGAGAGTGACGAAGATGAAATTTTTAAGACCATCATTCACCCCTCTAAAATCCGCACTGCCGCCGATCTTGGCGCTTACAACGGCGACACCGTTCGTCAGCTTCTTGATAGGGGAAAAGGGAATATTGACACCGTTTGGGCAATGGAGCCCGATGCACGCAACTACAAAAAACTCGAGATTTACGCCGAGAGTGAGGTGCGCGCCCGTGTCATCCCCGTCAATGCAGGTGCGTGGAACGAGGAAACAACGCTCTTTTTTGACAAGAGTGGTAATCGAAACGCATCCTTTGAAAAGAATCGTTCGCAAAGCCTCTCCGATCGCCCCATAAAGGTCAGTGAGGTCAAGGCTCTGCCGCTCGATAGCGTTCTTGAGGGCGCCCGTGTGGATTATATCAAATACGATGTAGAAGGCTCGGAGAGGGAAGCACTCAACGGTTCTATCCAAACGCTGAAACAGCACGCCCCGATACTGCTCGTCTCACTTTATCATCGCAGCGAGGATCTGTTTGCACTTCCATTGCACATCAAAGCCATCGCACCCCACTATCAAGGATTTTACTTGCGCCGCCTGCGCGGTATTCCCGCGTGGGATCTTAACCTATATGTAATGACATAGAAAAAGGAAACGCGATGCGTTTCCTTTTTCTATGTCATTACATAATTGGAGCGAACATTCTGCAAACATCCTGCAAGAGCTTGATAAAGAAATTGGTCTTGCAATCCGCCTCGGTGATCTCGTGGCAATCGGATTGCAGGTTCAGGATGTCGGCCTTTACATCAGCAATCATTTTTGTGCCGTAAAAGCACGCACCGCATTCGTAGTTGAGATACAAACTACGGAAATCCATATTTGTGCTGCCGATCATACAAAAATCGTCGTCTGACACCACAATTTTGGAGTGCACAAAGCCGGGAGTATATTCGTAAATTTTTACGCCCGCCGAAAGCAGCTCGCGATAGTAGGAGCGCGTGGTGAAGAATACGACCTTTTTATCGGGAATTCCCGGGGTGAAAATGCGAACGTCCACACCGCTCTGTGCGCAGTATTTCAAGGCAGATAGTATCTCCTCGCCCACCATCAGATAGGGCGTAGTGATGTATAAGCTCTTTTGCGCGCGTGTGATAGCGTGTGCATAGATGCGCTCACCTACGTGAATTTTATCCATCGGGCTGTCGGTATAAGGCTGTACCCAGCCATCCGAGGGCGTGATAGAATCTCTGTCGGCAATCAGATCGCGCAAGGGTTCGCGCGTACGCGAGAGCATATGCCAGGTCTGCAAAAACATAGTGGTAAAGCTTTCTGCCGCCGCGCCTTGCATCCGCACGGCAGAGTCGCGCCAATGTCCAAAGCGAAGCTTTTCGTTGATATACTCGTCTGCTAAATTGATGCCGCCCGTGTAGGCGATTTTGCCGTCGATCACGGCAATTTTGCGGTGGTCGCGGTTGTTTTGCAGGGTGGTGAGCAGGGGATGAAAACGATTGAATATCTCACACTTAATTCCGCACGAGCGAAGTATTTTTTGATACCCTACGGGGAGAGTGAGTAAGCACCCAAGGTCATCGTATATCACGCGTACGTCCACGCCTGCGGCAACGCGTTCGCGAAGCACGCCGAGAACCGAATCCCACATGATCCCTTCTTCAATGATGAAATACTCAATGAAGATAAACTTTTCGGCACGCCGCAAATCAGAGAGCATCACAGACAGCATCTCTTTGCCATCCCCAAAATAGCGACTTTCGGTGTGCTCGTAAGCGGGAAAGGCGGCTGTATTTCGCAGGTAGGAAAGCAGACGCTGGTCACGTCCGTTGGGCAGGATGGGTTCTTCAGGCACGCAGAGCGTGCGATATTCGGCGTGTTGTGCATCCTCGATTTTTTTCAGTATTTTGCGAAAGCCCGTAGAATTGGTTTGGAAATGGAAAGTCCAATACATCACACCGCCAAAGAGCGGGAAAAGCAGTATCAGGAACGTCCACAAAATTTTGAAGGCGTATTTGTCGGGACGCGTGATCAGATGGAGGGCGGTTGCAACACTGAGGGCACTCAAAACAAACCCGAGCCAACGCAACTGGCTACCGCGCATGAGCAGTACCAAAAGGAGCACGAGCTGCGCCAAGATCATCAAAGCGATGAGCATTCGTCTGCCAAAAAAGATCCGCAGTTTACTGCGATATTTGATTTTCTTCATACGCATACTCCTTTCATAGTAATTGTATATGACAAATAAACAGAGGTGGGGACTGATACGGTCAGTCCCCACAGATGTTGAAAGATGTCGATCAAGCTTCCTCACCGCCGCCTTGGTTATCGATGAATTTCTCCATATATTCCTCGGCTGTGATGAGAATGGTACGCGGCTTTGAACCGTCGGGGGGAGAGACGTATCCCTCAGATTGCATACGGTCGATCAGCTTTGCCGCACGGCTATAACCGATCTCCAGCTTGCGTTGCAGGAGGGAAGTAGAAATGCGTTTTTCTTCGATTGCGATACGAACTGCATCAGCGTATTTGCTGTCAGCGCCCTTGTCACCGGAATCCTCACCGGAGGGAACAAAGTCACCGCCACTGCGGCCCTTATTACCGCACTGTGCGGCAAGCTCCTTGAGCTTGGAGATGAACTTTTCGTCGTATTCTGCCGTGCCGTTGGTGGCGCGGATGAATTCGCAAATGCGTTCAACCTCTTTGTCGTCAACGAATGCGCCCTGAACACGGGTATCGCGCATCGAGCCGATGGGAACGAAGAGCATATCACCGCGTCCCGTAAGTGCTTCTGCACCGATGTGGTCAAGGATAACGCGGGAGTCGACCTGTGATTTAACGGCAAACGCGATACGGGAAGGAACATTGGCTTTGATAAGACCGGTAACAACGTCAGCAGAGGGACGCTGTGTACCGATGATGAGGTGCATACCTGCGGCACGCGCCTTTTGAGCGATACGGCAGATAGCCGTTTCGACTTCGTCGCGCGCGGTCATCATCAAATCCGCCAACTCGTCGATAATAATGACAATGTAGGGAAGGAAGGGCATATCAGGGTCATCCTTGGTGTTATTGTTGTAGCCCTTGATGTCGCGCACACCAACCTGCTCAAAGAGCTCGAAGCGGCGTTCCATCTCTTCAACCGCGGCTTGCAAAGCGCCGGCGGCATCCTTCGGGGTGGTTACAACGGGAGCCATCAGGTGGGGAATGTTCTTGTAAATGCTGAATTCAACCTTTTTCGGGTCGATCATGATCAGCTTGACCTCATCGGGCTTTGCCTTGTAGAGCAAGCTCATAACGATGCAGTTGATACATACCGACTTACCACTACCGGTCGTACCGGCGATGAGAAGGTGAGGCATCTTGGCAATGTCAAAAATGAGGGGCTCACCTGCAATGCCCGAACCGAGACACGCCGTCAGCTTGCTTTGCGAAGAGGTAAATGCCTTAGATTCGATCAGTTCACGCAGATAAATGGTACTGCGTGTTTTGTTGGGAACCTCGATACCAACCGAGTTGGTGCCGGGAATAGGGGCCTCGATACGCACACCGCCCGAGGAACGAAGTGCGAGCGCAATGTCATCGGAGAGGTTCGTAATGGTACGAACACGCACACCTGCATCCGGCGTAACCTCGTAGCGTGTAACGGTAGGTCCGTAGGAGTATCTGGGGGCTTCTTTAATGTTAACGTGGAAGCTACGTAAGGTTTCAGCAAGATCGCGTCCGCTCTGCTCAAGCTCGGCGCGGTTTTCCTCGGTCATTGGCTCACCAGGTTGCAGATAGGAGACGGGCGGGAAGACGTATTTCTTGGGCTTGGGAGGTGCTACGGGCTTTGTTGCAGGCTTTGCGGCGGCAGGCTTCTTGTCGCCGGCAGGAGCAGGAGCGGCTGCCTTCTTTGCGGGAGCACCTGCTTTGGGCAGAGGGCTTTGCTGTTGTGCTTCCAAGCGTTCAAATTCCTCGCTGGTAAGTCCAAAGTCTTTGGGTTGCTCGATACCGCGTTGAGGCTGTTTGATGGCCGTGATCGAGGGAGCGGTGGGAGCACCTGCGGGCTTTTGTACCGTCTTGGGAGCATCAGGCTTTGCCGATGTGGGGGCGGCGGTTGCCGGTTTTGCGGTCGGCGCGGCGGGTCTTGCGGTAGGAGCCGCAGGCTTGGCAGTTGCATTTCCTGTGGGAGCCGCAGGTCTTGCCGCGGGAGTAGCCCCTGCAGGACGCGCAGGCGCGGCAGTCCTCTGTGTAGAGGAAAGAGGTACCTCGGGAGGCACGGGAGCGTGTTTTTTGGTCAATCTTTCATCGCTGTCATCCAAATCGATAAAGATATTCTTGAGGTCAAAATCACGGTCTGCCTTGGGAACACGGCGCACTTGTCTGTTCTCTGCGGTCTTTGGGAAGATCGGCTCGACCGCCGCATCGCGATTGAGCGCGGGATCGGGGGCGGGAGCAGGAGCGACGACGGGTTCTTGACGTGTCGTGGGAGTCTGCGTGGGAGCCGTGGGATATACTGCGGGAGCAGGCTCTTGACCCATAGCAGACATTCTTTCGGTGATCTTATCGGGAACGAATAGCTTGTCCTCTTCTGTCGGGTCAAGACGGGGCATCGGCATTGGTGCCATCTTATCCTCGGCACTCTTTTTGCCGGTGGGTTGAACAACACGAACAGCACCGAGGGGTGCATCTGCGGCAAAGTCATCGGCGTCGTCGACCGTGAGCTGACGGGAGGTCGTGCGACGGATCTTTTCGTCCATCTTTGCGCGGATCTCGGCATCCTCTGCGCTTTGCTCCGAATAAGAGGGAGCGCGCTTGCCGTGTGCACGGCGATAATTGCGAATACGGTTCCACAAATGCTGAGGAGTCATACCCAAGAGGTAGAACAGCGATACCGCTAACAGGAAGAACCCGATAATAAGGGAGCCGGTGAAACTGCAAAGACTATACAAAAGATAGCCAAACAGACCGCCAACAAGACCGCCACCTGTCATTTCTGCGCCGTGGCGCATCAAAGCCTCAGCGGTAAAATTACGCTCCCCTACGGGGAACATCGTCAAGCAAAAGATGTGAATGACAGCCGCCAAGGAGATGATAAAGGTTACGGAAGCAATGATCTTGCCCGTAGCGAGCTTATTGTCGATATACTGCTTCCAATAGATGCCCAGAACCAAAAGGAGTGCGGGCAGTGTGAACACGGCAGGACCAAAGAGACCAAACAGCGCATAGCAGATGTGATATCCAACGATTCCCATCCAGTGCTGTGTGGGGTCAACAAGGCTGTTTTGCCAGTTGCAAAAGATGTTGAGGAGTAGTGAAACACCTACAAACAATGCCAAAGCGTAAAAAACGTAAGGCAGAACCTTATGCCCCGGTTTTGCGGAGCGGGGAAGCTCCATATTCACTTTGGCGTTTTTGCTTTCCTGTTTCTTATCCTTTGCGGCAGGCGCAGAGCCCTTTGTGGAAGGGATTTCATTTTTCGCTTTCTTTGTTGTGGTGTTCGAGCTTTTCTTTTTCTTTTGCCCCTCGGTTGTGGGCGCCTTTTTGGGAGCAGGCTCTTTTGTGGGCACCGATTTTTGGGGCTCGGAGGTAGAAGTGCTTCTCCAATCACTTGTAGGAGCGGATTGGGGAGCGGGACGCTGTACGGGCTCGGGGCGCGTAGGCGTCTCTATTTGATCGGCTTCCTTCATTACGTTGAAGGGCTGATCATAAGCCGAGGTCTTCTTTTTTGCGGGAGTGGGAAGCGCGGGCTTCTTTTCGCCGTTTGGCGTTTGATCGGTCATAGTTTCCGTGTCCTTTCTGCAAATATCAAAATCAGTCAACTCTTAAATAGAGTTAAATATAATATACCAAATTATAGTATACCACCTTTTTTTGCCGATTGCAAGACCCTCGCACAAGTTTTTGATAAGATTTTTCAAAAAAACAGGACGTATGTGCAAAAAGTGCACATACGTCCTAAGATAATTGTTACTCTTTATCCGCAACAGAGGGATAGAAAGCATCTGATACAGAGTTGATCTTTTTTACCCCCACGGGAGCGAGCATTTTGCTCACCTGCGGAATTTTGAAAAGCAGTACTGCAATCACTACGCAAATAATGGTGTCGGGCAGCATATAAACGCCGTTGTAGCAAATGGAGTAGAGCACGGGGCGATTTACCCATTCCACACCAAAGGCGACGAACTCCTCGTATTCAGCCCAAAGGATGATGCCTGCGAGGAAGTGAACGACGAAGCGCAAAAAGCAAGCCAAGGTAATGCCGCCGATCTTTCCCCAAAAGCCATGTTTACGGAACATTCCGGCAAGACCGAGAACCGTAAAGGCGATGAGAAAGTCCAAGAAAAGGGAACCGATGAGCATCCCGGGTGTCAGTCCCCAAGAAAAGACACCGCCTTGCAGAATTTGCGACCACGAGTAGCAAAATGCCGCGCCAAGTCCCCATTTGATGCCAAAGCGAATGGAGATAAGACAGATGGGAAGCATAGATGCCAAAGTGATGGCGCCGTCAAACGGGAGTTCAAAGAACTTGACGTAGCTGAGTACAATGGCAAGAGCCAATAGGATTGCGCTCTCACACAGAGCGCGAACGGGACGAACTTGTTTCATAATGTTTTTCCTCCTTAAAATAAAATTGACCGCACGAAATCATCCGTGTGGTCAATTTATCGAATGGAGAAACAAACCCCCAAACAAATATCCATCTCCCTACGCCGGCATTATCCGTATCAGGTTTAAGGGTTCGGCTCACGCCATCTCAGCCGCCTTTGGCAGCACCCCCGATTTTATGCGGTTGTTATGAAACACCTAAAGTGTAGCACAAGTTTTGGGATTTGTCAAGAGGTTTGACGAAAATATATTTGTTTGGAAGGGTAGGTTGGCTTTGCGTTCGGTTATATACTTTTATGACGGGGCGTCGAGGACGTCGCCCCCTACAAAAGTTGTTTTGATGCATATTTCGCGAGTGCTTTTTGCGACTTTAAAAAACAAAAAAACGCGTTATGCTTTTGATACCTTGTAGGGGACGACGTCCTCGACGTCCCAAAACAAATGATTATTGCAAAACAAAAAGCAGCACCGCCAAATGCTTTTGGCGGTGCTGAAACATTTTTGATTATCTCACTCTCTCACCAAGAGGCGTATCTTCTGCAAGGAATACAACACGAACGGTCTCCTCACCCGATGCGAGGATCATGCCGTTGGATTCAATTCCGCAGAGGACCGCAGGTTTGAGGTTGGCAACGATGATGATTTTTTTGCCAATGAGGGCTTCGGGCTCATAGAATTTTGCAATGCCCGAAACGACCTGACGTTGCTCGTAACCGAGGTCTACCTGGAGCTTGAGCAGTTTCTTTGCCTTTGGAACCTTTTCACAAGCGATGATCTTTGCGGTGCGGAGCTCTACATTCATAAAGTCCTCAATGCCAATGAGGGCACAACCCTCGGGCTTTTCGGGCTTCGCTTCTTCCTTTTGAGCAGCTGCGATCAGCGCTTGACGCTCTGCTTCAAATTCGGCAAGCTTCTTTTCCTCGTCTACGCGAGCAAACAGAACCTTGGAGTCGCAAACCTCGCCCCCTGCAACCATACCGTCAAAGTTGGCAAGCGACGCAAAGTCGCGTTTGTCGGTGTTGAGCTCGTCAAGAATTTCGGTAGCCGTTGCGGGAATGAAGGGAAGCAGCATTACCGCACCTTGACGAATGGTCTCCATCAGGTTGTAGAGAACCGTGCCAAGGCGTTCCTTCTTTGCTTCATCCTTTGCAAGCGTCCAAGGAGTGGTCTCGTCAATGTACTTGTTGGCGCGGCTGAACATCTCAAACAGTCCCTCAAGAGCATCTGCAATGTGGTAATCGTCCATCGAGGAAGAGAGAGTCTCATACGCTTTCTTGCAAGCGGCTTTGAGCTCGTCATCGAGAGCCTCGGGAGCGGTGGGAGCGGGAATTACCTTGCCAAAGTACTTCTTTTCCATGTCAAGCGTGCGCTTGACAAGGTTGCCGAGGTTGTTGACAAGGTCCATATTGTATCTCTTAATAACGGACTCATAGGTGATGGAGCCGTCGGATGCAAAAGGCATTTCGGAAAGGGCATAGTAGCGAACACCGTCCACACCAAAGTGCTCGGCGAGCTTGTCGGCATAAATGACGTTGCCGCGAGACTTGGACATCTTGTCCATACCAAAGTTGAACCAAGGATGACCGAATACCTTTTTGGGAAGGGGAAGATCGAGTGCCATCAAAAAGATTGGCCAATAGATGGTGTGGAAGCGCAGAATATCCTTACCGATAACGTGAACGTCAGCGGGCCAATACTTTTTGAAGTGTTCGCTCTGCTCGTCAAAGCTCTTGTCGGGGTCATAGCCGAGAGCGGTGATATAGTTGGACAGCGCATCGAGCCAAACGTAAACAACGTGTTTATCGTCAAAGTCAACGGGAATACCCCATTTGAAAGAGGTGCGGGAAACGCAGAGATCCTGAAGACCTGCCTTGAGGAAGTTGTTGACCATTTCCTTTTTGCGAAGCTCGGGCTGAATAAAGTCGGGGTTGTCCTCGATGTGCTTCATCAGGCGGTCGGCGTATTTGCTCATTCTAAATTTATAAGCTTCCTCTTTTGCCCTGTGGAGAGGTCTGTCACAGTCGGGACATTTGCCGCCTTCGGCTTGGGTTTCGGTGAAGAAGGATTCGCAGGGGGTGCAATACCAACCCTCATATACATCTTTGTAAATATCGCCTTGCTCATAAAAGCGCTTGAAAATCTTCGCGACAGCGGCTTCGTGATAGTCGTCGGTGGTGCGGATGAAGTAGTCGTAGCTGACGTTCATTTCGTCCCACAGTTTTTTGATCTCGCCTGCAACGCCGTCAACGTATGCCTTGGGGGTAATACCTTGATCGTTTGCGAGATTTTCAATCTTTTGTCCGTGCTCGTCAGTACCCGTACAGAAGAATACGTCCTTGCCGCACATGCGCTGATAGCGCGCGACTGCGTCGGACATAATTGCCTCATAGGTGTTGCCAAAGTGAGGCTTGCGAGATGCATAGGCGATAGCCGTTGTCAAATAGAATTTTTCACTCATAGTCAAAGTTTCCTTTCTGTTCGAGGCCTGCGAATGGGCAGGCGGAGATGATATATCAAACGTGCGGTGTCGTTCCGCGCGTCAGAGGTCAATGGGAGTTTTCTGCGCGATCGCAATCGCAAAAATAAGTCAGGAGCATCCGAGGGAATACGTCAAGCACGAGCAAAAGCCCAATGCTGACAAGTCCCAATAGAAGCCAGGGTAAAAAGAACCAGATAAAACGCAACCCGCCGCCAAGACGGAGAGGCCTCTCCTCAGAGGTTTGCCGCAACAGGGAATAGAGTTCGGAATAGGGGAAAAGCATCCAAACAATAAAGAGAAAGATCACAAGGGCAGTCACAGCACCGCCGAGCAAACGGAACGCGGATGTGTCGGGTATTTGTGTGCTCCAAAGAATGTTGAGGGTGTCCACTGTAAGGACCATCAGCATTATCTTGATGCTGGCAAGTCTTGTTATACGCAAGCCCTGTAAATAGCGCTCACGTGTGCTCAAAAAATAGAACAGGTCCATCAGTACGGGAGTTTTTCCTGCTTGCATCTGCTCGGCAAGACGAAACACCCCCAGTACAACGGGAAGGACCAAAAAGACGCCCAATAGCAAACAAGAAAAAGACAGCGCATAAGGGAGCAGGGAAGAGAGGATTTCATTCTCGTGCAGAGCCGACATCAAAAGCGCTGTTGCAGAGTAAAGAGATATGAACAATGCTACAAACACGCATACAATAAGGATCGCCTCTATCAACAAAAGCCGATTTGCGCCTGTTGCAAGAATGGCATCGGCCTCGCGGCGCGCGTCAAGTAAGCGTTTTTTTGCTTCTTTTGGCGTTCTCACACTCCTCACTCCTTTCCACCATATCTTTCCAATATAATATTATACCAAACCCAAAGAAATTTTACAATACCTTTTTGCATTTTTTATTAAAAAAGTGAGTTTATGCTATAAATCCATTCGTTATTCTCACACTCGACCAGCTGTTTGCAATCTAACGACCTTGTTTTGACTTTTCTGTGCGAATGTTTTTTGTAGGGGGTGCGGGGGAAAACTTTTTTTCAAAAAAGGTTCCCCCGCATTCTCCTAAAATCTTATCAAAACCTCTTGACATTCATTAGGATTTGGTGTAAAATGGTAGATGTAAAAAAATGCTTTGGAGGAAACTCAAGTGAACGAGGTAGTAAAACAACTTTCTCTGATCGGTATCGTTCCGGTCATCAAAATTGATAACGCAAAGGATGCCGCTCCCTTGGCAAAGGCACTGATCGACGGAGGTCTGCCCTGTGCAGAGGTTACCTTCCGCACTGCTGCCGCAAAGGAAGCTATCGCTATCATCGCAAAAGAATATCCCGAAATGATCGTTGGTGCAGGCACGGTTCTGACCACCGCTCAAGTAGACGACGCTATCGAAGCAGGCGCAAAGTTCATCGTCAGCCCCGGCTTCAACCCCGAAATCGTAAAATACTGTCAATCCAAGGGTTGCCCCATCGTGCCCGGCATCAACAATCCCAGCGGCATCGAGCAGGCACTCACCCTCGGCCTTGACGTTGTAAAATTCTTTCCCGCAGAGCAGTCGGGCGGCCTGAATATGATCAAGGCAATGTCCGCTCCCTACGGCGCTGTTAAGTTTATGCCCACAGGCGGCATCAATCCCGGCAACGTAAACGACTATCTCGCCAACCCGAAGATCCTCTGCTGTGGCGGTTCTTGGATGGTGAACCCCGATATGATCGCTGCAGGTGACTTTGCAGGTATCGAAAAGTTCGTTCGCGAGGCTGTTGACACTATGCTCGGCCTCAAGTTCCGTCACGTTGGTATCAATCCCTGCGGCACCACTTCCACCGAGGCTGCAAAGGTTTTGGAAAACGCTTTCTCGTTCGCGGCAAATGCTGGCTCCAAGTCTGTTTTCTCCAGCTCTGCACTCGAGCTGATGAACGAGAAGGGCCCCGGTACACACGGTCACATCGCAATCTCCACCAACAACGTTGACCGCGCTGTTTATCACCTGAGCCGTCGCGGCGTGAAGTTCGATATGTCCACCGCTACCTATGACGACAAGGGCAATATGAAGTTCATCTATCTTGCAGATGAGATCAACGGTTTTGCATACCATCTTGTAAAATAATTGAAAGAATATAGGAGAATAAAATTATGAGCAAAGTAATTACTTTTGGCGAGCTGATGCTTCGCCTTCAGCCCTATAACTACGAAAGATTTGTTCAATGCGACCACGTAGAATTCACCTTTGGTGGCGGCGAGGCAAACGTAGCAGTTTCTCTTGCAAACTACGGTATGGATGTTGCTTACGTTACCAAGCTTCCTACCCACGCAATCGGTCAAGCGGCAGTCAACAGCCTGCGCAGATACGGTGTTGATATCAGCAAGATCACCCGCGGTGGCGACCGTGTAGGTATCTACTTCAACGAAAAGGGCGCATCTCAACGCGGTTCCGTATGCATCTATGACCGTGCAAACTCTGCTATCGCAAAGGCTACCTGCGCAGACTTCGATTGGGATTCCATCTTCGAGGGCGCAGAGTGGTTCCACTTTACGGGTATTACTCCCGCTCTGGGCGCAAACGTTGTTGAAATTTGCAAAGAGGCTTGCAAAGCTGCAAAGGCAAAGGGACTTAAGATCTCCTGCGACCTCAACTACCGCGGCAAGCTCTGGACAAGAGCAGAAGCTCGCGAGGCAATGACCGAGCTTTGCCAATACGTTGACGTTTGCATCTCCAATGAAGAGGATGCAAAGGACGTATTCGGTATTGAGGCAGAAGCTACCGATATTTACGGCGGCAAGCTCAACCACGAGGGCTACAAGTCTGTTGCAAAGCAGCTTGCTGATAAGTTCAACTTCGAGTACGTTGCTATCACGCTTCGTGAGAGCCACAGCGCATTCGATAACGGTTGGTCGGCAATGCTTTACAACGTTAAAGAGGACGAGTACTGCTTCTCCAAGAAGTACAATCCCCACATCATCGACCGCGTTGGCGGCGGTGATAGCTTTGGTGGCGGCTTGATCTACGCTTTGATGAACGGAAAGAACACCCAAGCGGCTGTTGAGTTTGCAGTTGCAGCATCGGCACTCAAGCACTCCATCGAGGGTGACTACAATATGGTAACTCTCGCAGAGGTTGAAAAGCTCGCAGGCGGCGACGGCTCCGGTCGTATTCAAAGATAATTGATATATCAAAAGAGAATTTTGGCGCACCTGCCGTAGAGTAGGTGCGCCTTTTCAAAAGTATTAGTTCCATTATCTGAAAAAGATACAAGTTCAATTTTTAACCGTCAGTTAAATCGTGTTTCATATCTGTCTCTTGCAAGGCTGCGTTTTGCGGTGTATAATATAGCCAGAAGCACCGGTGATTCGATTTTTAGAAAAGAGGTAAAAATATGCAACTTTACATTGGCGAAAATATCAAACGACTCCGCAAACAAAAAGGCGTTACGCAAGAAACTCTTGCAGAGCGTATGCACGTTTCAACGGCGGCAGTCTCAAAATGGGAGAGAAATGAAACACTTCCCGACATCAGTATGGTAATTCCTTTGGCATCATACTTTGATGTATCAACCGATGAGCTGCTTGGTTTGGATGCGGCTAAAAATGAAGAAAAAATTCAAACAATTCTAAACGAGCGAAAGAGATTATCTGCGCTCGGCAAAGCACATGAGGCGTTTGAACTGATCGTTCAGGCCTATGAGGACTTCCCAAACGATTGGCGAATTATTGAGGAATATATGTGGAAACTCAACTACGATCCAAATTGTATCGAGCCATACGGCAATGAAGTTCACAAGGACGAACTTTATCGTCTTTGCAAACAGGTGCTGGATGAATGTACAATAGACAAGGTGCGCTATTCTGCACTTTCAATCCTTGGTGGCTTGTATGTTTTGGACAGACAGATCGACAAGGCGGTTGAAACAGCCAAGCGCTTTCCCACCTTGACTTTTACGCAGGAAAGAGAATTGCAAGACTGTTACGAAAAGGGTTCAAAAGAATGGTGGACATACACACGAGCGGGTTTGGCAGAATTTGCGGAGTATCTGATGGTGGACATTCGCAATATGGCATTAGAAGTGGAAGATCCATGTGAATCTATTCGAATTTTGCAAAAAGCGATTGCTTTGATTGAACTAATATTTGATGATGGGGATTATTGTTTTTGGAATTATCATTTGGCTGAACTGCATATTTGGGTCGCCCATCGGTATGTTCGCGCTCACGATTTAACTGCAGCTTTTCATCATTTTGAAAAGGGCTTTCAGCACGCCAAGGCGTATGACGATCTCCCACAAACCGCCACGCACACGTCCTTCCTTGTCCGAGGAAATGTGTTTGATGCGCGCAATATCAATTCCGGAATGGAAGAAAACGAGGTGGCGCGAGAGCTCGGGTATCTTTTCGAAAGTGAGTCCTATGAAGAACTAAAGGACACGACGCAAATGCAAGAACTTCTCGCGAAATATAAACCGTTTGCAGGAAATAAGAAAGATTATTTGTAATTTGTTTTCAGCAACAAAAGGATAAACAAAGAGGACGCATCAGCCGATGCGTCCTTCTTATCTATCCTGTTGTGATAGTTGTTTACAATACCAACGAACAGGGTTTTGCTGAATGTATGCTTTTCGTGTCTCGTAATCTTTGTAATCACGTATAATGTGCTCTGCATACGAGCGTTGAAAGAGTTTTTCTATGCCGTATTTTTGTTTACAAGCACGAGCGGTTAACGATTTGAACGAACAAATTACATCATTTAAGGTAGGGGAGGGGCTTGCTCCTCCCGCATTAGATAGATTGTTCCTATCGATTGCATCGTTGTTCAAAAAAATGATTGCATGTATGTGGTCAGGCATTATTACATAGTCTAAAAGGGAAACGGAAGGGTATCGCTTTTCGAGCAATATTAACTGTTCTTTTGCAATTTGACCACAGGGCTTTAACCGGACTTCTGCGACGGCATTATCGGGAACAAAAGGGGGGAAGGAGTCGGGAGGAGCAAGCCCCTCCCCTACCGGTTGACATTTTGATTGATGGTAAATTTGTGAAGATGGTAAGAATACTTCCGAAAGTAATTGTTTTCGATCTTGCGTGCAAATGGTTACGAAATATGACCCTTTGGAAGCGTAGTCGAAGTGTTGAAGATGTGTTGATTTTCTTTTTGGAAGAGTGCTTCCTACATCTTCAAAAATCATAGATTTTCCCCATTCCATCCCCAAGTATCCACAAATTCATACTTGACGTAGACGTGCTCGGGGGAAATGCCCAGTTCTTCTTTGAAGATTTTTGTAACGGTTTTGGTCATTTGCGCGCAAGTATCCTCACTTGCAGTTCCAAAGAGTTGAACCGTTACCATTGCCATGGGAATGGAATTGTAACCGCGGAACCACATACGGCTCTCGTCGCTGAAGTTGAGCATCAGCCAATACTCGCTTTTACCGGGGAAGGTTGCAATCGCTTCGCCGAGACGAGCCTTGAGGGCGGCTTCCTTTTCTTCGGTGAGCTTGATGTTGAGTTTGGTGTCAATAAAAGGCATTTTGATTTCTCCTTTTCAAAATTCATTTCACTACATATTGTATCACGAAAGGCGTAAAATGTCAATATATAAGCCTTATGGAAAGATGTTTTTTTGAAAAATCCAAATAGTTGCAAAAAAAATCGAAAAAAAATCAAAAAAATGCAAATTGGGTGTTGACAATTTGCAATTTTCGTGTTATTATTATTGTAGTTAAAAATATCTTTTCTTAAATGGAGGAAAATGAATATGAAAGCCAAAGGACTTCGCGTTTTTGCCGGTCTCATCATCTTAGTCGGCATCATTGCCGGTGTTATCGCCCTCATTCTTGCAAACGGTGACCCCATGGGTATTGTTGCTCTCGGTCTGTCGATTGCTATCGGCGTAGTAATTGCATGCATCCTGTTTGCAGTTGCCAACAACAAGGAAAAGCGTGAAAGAATCCGCGCTTCCATGGAAGCAGTTGAAGATGCAAGCATCTTTGATCCCATCGAGGAAGAGCCTGTTGTAGAAGACATCATTCTTGATGATACCGTTTCCGAGTTTGACGATATCCCCGAGTTCGTGCCCGAGGAAGACGACCTTGCTATTGAACCTGTAGAAGAGGTTGTTGAACTTCCCAAGACGAAGTATCAAATTCTTCGTGACAAGATCGTTGAGCACACCCCCATTACCAACGAGCAGATCGACAAAGCTGAAAAGATCGGTAAGGTTGCAATTCCCGTAGCTGCAGTAGCAACTGTTGTTCTTATGGCAGCAAAGCTTGCAAGCTATCGCAAGAGCGAGATTCGCCGCCGCACTTTCTTTGATTGGCTCGGCTAATACATCAAATCAAAAAATCACGAGGTGACCGATCGGTCACCTCGTTTTTTATTTGTTGGATGCCTTTAGCACAATTCTGTCAAGATGTCGGCAAACGCGTCGATTTGCGTTGCGGTGTTAAAGAGGGAAGGGCTGACGCGTACCGCACCTGATGACGGCGTTCCGAGGGTTGCGTGTGCCAAGGCGGCACAGTGAAAGCCCGTGCGAACACAAAATCCGCGTTGATTCAAAAAAGCCCCCACACGGTCGGCAGAAATATCCTGCAGGGAAAAGAGCAAAACGCCCCCTTTGTGATGCGGCGCATAAAGCGTCACATTTGGCATAATCATCAGACGCTCACAAAGCCGCGACGTCAGAGCACATTCGTGGGAATGAATATGAGCAAGCCCCAATCGCTTGACCTCGCGCACACCCTCCAAAAGCCCTGCTATTGCAGGGGTAGGGAGCGTTCCCGCTTCATAACGCTCGGGAGCTTCTTCGGGCATATTCCCCTCTAAAGAGTTATAACCGCTGCCACCCTCTATCAACGTATCAGCTACAATTTCGTCGCCAAGAATCAAAACGCCACAACCTTGCGGTCCCCAAAGCCCCTTGTGCCCGGGCACACAAAGTGCATCGATCTGCATCTCTGTCATATCGATGGGCAAATGTCCCGCCGACTGTGCCGCATCTACCACAAAAAGGATGCCTTTTTTGAGGCAGAGTGCACCGATCTCCCGCAGGGGAAGCGTAGCCGAACAAATATTGGATGCGTGTGCACAAATGAGCATTCTTGTGTTGGGACGGAGCTTTTCCAAAATCGAAGCGCAGATCATCTCCGGTGTACGTGTTGGAACGGTAGGGAAGGTATCGAACACGTCATAGGTGATCACTCCGTCGCGCGAGAGCTTGTAGATGGGACGAAAGACCGCGTTGTGTTCCATATCCGAAATGAGAACGTGATCTCCGCGCCTCAAAAGCCCCTTAATGGCAGTATTGAGTGCCATAGTGGTGTTCATTGTGAAAATGACTTTTTCGGGATTGGAAGAACCGAAAAAAGAAGCAAGCTCCTCGCGACATTCGTATATCTTTTCGGCGGCAGCGAGTGCGAGTGCGTGAGAGCCGCGCCCGGGATTGCCGCCGTAGATTTGCATACAGCGCAGTTGCTCCTCTGCCACGCGGCGTGGCTTGGGAAAGCTTGTGGCGGCATTATCGAGATAGATCATTCCTTCTCCTCCCGATAAAAATCACGCACACGAATACCTGCCGATGAAAGGATGGTGCGCACGTTGTTTTCCTGCAAGCAGGGATAGGAGAGTGCATAGGCACAGCCGCGGCGCGTGTGAGCCGAGTCGGCCTTGACGATCTCCGCACGCACTGCCGCTTCGGAGAGCACCTTTTGCGCGCGCAAAGTCTGTGTCATTGAGCCCATAACGGCAAGACATCCATAAGAATAAAAATCGTTTTGCATAGTTGCACCCCCTCGATGACAGAATATGTCGAAAGGTATTAAGAGGTGAAAAGGTGATGTTTTCGCTTGCGCGAAAGAGATGTAGCTTCGCAGTGATGTATTTGCTTTGCAAAAGTGATGTCGGCTACGCCTTGTGATGTAGTTTGCTTTTGTTTACAGTGAATGACGATTACTGTAAGGTAAACGTGGCTTCTTAAGGATAGCGTTATTTGTCCAACGGACAAACATCACTATACAGGGGCGCCGTGCGGTCTTGTATAACATCACTTGCCGCAAGACAAGCCTCACTTTTGCGCAGCAAAAGCATCACAAAAAAGAAAGCGAAACGACACGCGTTTCGCTTTCTTTTTACTTATTAGTCGGTTACGAAGGGAAGAAGAGCAACGTTACGAGCGCGCTTAATAGCGGTGTTGACTTCTCTCTGGTGAACTGCGCAAGCGCCGGAAATTCTTCTGGGAAGAATCTTGCCGCGTTCGCTAATGAACTTTCTCAGCTTTGCAGTGTCCTTATAATCGATAAAAGCAACCTTGTCTGCGCAGAAAATGCAAACTTTCTTTCTTCTGCGATTGTTGTTAGCGGGACGAGCCGGACGAACAACAACTTCTTCGGTTTTTACGTTAGTATCCATCTTATGAAATCCTCCTATTCAAATTCGTAATGCCGCTTCTATTAGAAGGGCAGATCGTCGTCGGTCTTAAGCTCCTCAAACTTAGGCGCAGCTGCGGGGGAAGAGGAGTAGGACGGCGCGTTGTAGGTTTCGGGGTATTGCCCACCGGCAACACCGTCGTTTTTGCTGTCAACGAACATAGCTTCGTCGGCAACTACGTCAGTAGCGTAGCGTTTCTGACCGTTTGCATCCTGCCAAGTTCTAGTTTGAATAGAACCGGTGATGCAGAGGGCAGAGCCCTTGCGGAAATAGCGAGAGATGAACTCTGCGGTCTGTCTCCAGGCAACAACGCTGATAAAGTCTGCCTGCTGTTGAGCAGGAGCACCGTCAGCACTCTTGGCTTGGAAACGGCGATTTACTGCCAAAGTGAAGGAGACGACGGCAATGCCGCTGGTGGTCTGCTTCAATTCAGGGTCTGCGGTAAGTCTTCCGCAAAGAACGACCTTGTTAAGATTCAAGCTGGACATTTGAAAGGCCTCCTTAAGTCAAAATTGCGGGCGCGGGATTACTCTGCGTCAGCTGCAGGAGCTTCTTCGGCTACTGCTTCTTCGGCAACGACTTCTTCAACAGCTTCTTCAGCAGGAGCTTCTTCAACGGGCTTAGCAACGGGCTCGTAGTCGAGCTTAATTACCATGATGCGCATAACGGATTCGTCAATGTTCATCAAACGTTGGAGCTCTTGCGGGAAATCGCTTTCGCTCTTGAAAGTAGCTACGGCGTAGTAGCCCTCGCTCATATCATCAATCAGATATGCGAGACGGCGACGACCCCATTCATCAACCTGAACGAGCTCTGCGTTAGCAGTGATCAGATCGGTGAACTTGCTCACAGTAGCTTTAGCGGCTTCTTCGCCGTTTGCAAGGCTAACGATGAGCATGCTTTCATAAGAATTGATAATCTTTTCCATGTTTTTTACCTCCCTATGGACTAATTCGACCATGCTGTAAGAATTGAATTTGCATGGCAGAGAGACGGGCAAAAACCCGTACCGAGTTGATATTATACCACAACTTTTGCCATTTGTCAAGCGTTTTTTGCAAATTATTTATATAATAATATATATTTCTTGTAGAAAACAGTTTACTCCTCAAAGAATTGCAGCAATTCTTGCGGCTCCTTAATGACCTGCATCGCGCCTGCCTCGTGCAGTTCTTTTTTTGTTCCAAATCCCCATTCTACGCCAACGCAATCCACTTTGCAGCGAGCCGCGCCCACAACGTCATCGCGACGGTCGCCAACCATCAAAACGGCGTCGGGAGAGGAGATACCGAGATTTTCGAGAGCGTAAGTGATAACCTCATGCTTTTCGTTGCGTGTGCCGTCCATCTCGGGACCGGAAACGTATGCAAAATACTTTTTGAGGTCAAAATGCTCGATGATGCGGTTGGCAAACTCGTGCGGCTTGCAGGTTGCAAGAACACAAATGATGCTGCGCTTGTTCAATTCTTCCAAGACCTCGCGCACGCCATCATAAACGTTGCACTCGAGCATCGCACCTGCGCGATAACACACGCGGTAGTGATCCACCGCGCGTTGTGAATCCTCGGGTGAGAGCCCCAAATAGTTCTCAAAACTGTAAAGCAGGGGAGGACCGATAAAGCAGGTCAGGTCTTGCTCGGGCGGAACGGGTTTGCCCATTTGTTCCATCGCGTAGCGAACAGAATGTGTAATGCCGGGCGCGGAATCGGTCAGCGTTCCGTCCAGATCCCAAAAGCAGTATTGATAGTGTGACATAAAAACTCCTTTTCGGCGAGAAAAAATCTTTTGATTTTTGAAAAAATCCCTTGCAACTCCCACCGCAGTATGGTATAATAAATTTACAAGACCATTATATCACACAATTTCATTTTTTGCAATGCGTAATCGACAAAACCCACATTTTTTGTCACAAAAGACGTGCAACAGAGGAGGAACTCTTTATGGATATGAATTTTACCATACCGGTCAACGAGGCGTTTGAAGCATCGGCGGCGGACGCGTCGTGCGGATGCCCCTTTTGCGCGCTCTACCGCAAGCTTGAGGAAAACGAGCTTGACCTGATCCTCGGCGCGTCTATGATGGAGCCCGATATTCGCATCAAGACCAACAAATCGGGATTTTGCCGCACGCACTACGATATGATGTTTGTTCGCAAGAACCGCCTTGGCATGGCGCTCACGCTTGAGAGTCATCTGGCAGAGCTGCGCGATGAGATTCGTGATGGCGGCTTTGGCGGTGGACAGGGTAACAAGCCCATCAAGCGAATCGGCGACCTCGAGAGCACCTGCTATGTTTGCGACCGCATCCATAACAATTTTGAGCATATGATCGATACCGCGGTCTATCTGTGGGAGACAGATCCCGATTTTGCAAAGAAACTCAAATCCCAGCCCTATTTTTGCCTGCCGCACTACCGCAAATTTTTGATGTATGGGCAGAGACGTCTCGGCAAAAAGAGACAGCCCGAGTTCGCAAAGGCTTGCGCCGGCGTGGTAGAGCCTTATTTCGAGGAGCTGCAAAAGGACGTTAGCTGGTTCTGCAAAAAATTCGATTATCGCTATAACGAAGAGCCTTGGTACAATTCCAAGGATGCCGTAGAGCGTGCATTCAAATTCTTACGCTCCGATCTGCACAACAAGTAAAGGAAAAACAATATGATCGATCTGTTAAAGCTACATAAGCATTTCATCCTCACACACCTGAAGGAGGGAGACGTTGCCGTTGATTTCACAATGGGCAACGGCTACGATACCGAGTTCCTTTCCAAAACCGTAGGACCTGAGGGACACGTCTACGCCTTTGATATTCAAGCACAAGCGGTCGAGTCGACCGCAAAGCATCTGCGTGAGGTCGGATGTCCCGAGAATTACACCCTCATTCATGATTCGCATCACAACGTCAAAAATTACGTCAAAGAACCCATTAAGGCGGGAATGTTCAACCTCGGTTGGCTTCCCGGAGGGGACAAGTCTATCACCACTCTGCGCGAGACAACGCTTCCTGCCATCGAGGCGGCTATTGACCTTATGGACAAGGATGCCATTATCAACGTAGCCGTTTATCCCGGTCACGAAGAGGGCGACCTCGAGGGTAAGATGATCTGCGACTATCTTGCAAGCATCAGCCGTCATAAGGTCTGCGCTACCAAGGTGAACATTCTCAATTCTCCCTCGTCACCCTACTTTATCGTTATAGAAACCAAACCGCTTGAAAAAATACCTTATGGAAGGTCACATGAAAAGAAATAGTGCAAAAATTTTAATAACGGTCTTGGCGGTCTTGCTTCTTTTTTCGGGTTGTATCAATGACGAAAAAGAAGAAAGTACTACAAAGCCGATCGATGTAAGCAACATCGACAAAAACTCTATTGGAAGTTACAAAACTATGCAGTACAAATACCTGACAGGCGTAGATGTTACTTGTCTGACAACCAATCTTGACAAAGCCTACCTCATTTTGGCGAATAAGAGCAATCCGCTTGGTTTTGACTATGAACCCACCTCCTTGACCACGCTTACGTGTGCCACAACATACAGTATGCAGTTGGAGACTCGCGCCGCGCAGGCGCTCTATGCAATGATGGCAGAAATGAATGCCGCAGGCATCGACGATGTTATGGTAACCAGTGCTTACCGCTCCCACAGCTATCAGATAACTCTCTATAATAAGTACATACAAGTTGAGACGGGGTGTATATCGGAGGATGCTCGCCGCGTGTTTGGTGAGGAATACATCAAAACGAACTATCTCGATAAAAAGATTTTCAAATTAAGTCCTGAGGATGCTCACACTGTGGTGCAATCCTATTCGGCCCTGCCGGGGCAGAGCGAGCACCAAACGGGTCTGTGCATCGATTTTATCACGCCGGCTATGGAAGGAAAGCTGACCGAGGACTTTGAAAACACCGAAGCCTTTGCGTGGCTTGCGGAAAACGCCTATAAATTCGGATTTATCCTGCGTTATCCCAAGGGAAAAGAAGATATTACAGGTTACACCTATGAACCGTGGCATTACCGCTTTGTGGGTAGAGAAGCCGCAACCGATATCCACGTAGGACAAATGACGCTGGAGCAATATTTGCAGCTTACAACAAAGTGATGAAGAAAAAGAGAGAACGGACACGTTCTCTCTTTTTTAGTGATGTATTCGCTTCGCGAAAATGATGTTATTCGCTGCGCTCATAATGATGTTGCTCGCTAAAGCTCGCAGTGATGTGATGTTTGCCCACTGTGCCGAAGGCACAACATCATTCACGCAGTGAACATCACTG
>JAZNZC010000078.1:0-13522 GCA_045594745.1 Eubacteriales bacterium | reverse complement strand
ACTTTACAAAAAGAGCATTTTGTGTTATAATCTGCGTAGCAATATAATCAAAAGGATACAGTATGAAATTAACCTATCGCTCAACCATTCTGGCATGCTATAACGGCTATATCACACAGGCCATTTGCATCAATCTCGCGCCCCTTTTATATTTGACCTTCCAGCGTGAATTTGCACTCTCGGTCACCGAGGTGGGGCTTCTCATCGCCGTCAATTTTGCCACGCAAATTCTCGTGGATGTTCTTGCATCCAACTTTGCAAACCGCCTGAACTTGCGCGCAATGGCAATTTTAGCACATATCTTTGCCGCTTCGGGACTTGTCGGACTTGCACTCTTCCCAAAAGTAATGCCACCTCTCTTCGGCTTGCTTTTGGCAGAAGCCATTCTCGGGCTTGGCGGCGGATTTACCGAGGTCATTATCAGCCCATTGATGGAGGCATGTCCGACCGAGGAAAAATCCGGCAATATGAGTCTGCTCCATTCCTTTTATTGCTGGGGGCAGGCAGGTGTCGTGCTCCTTTCGGGTATCTATTTCTACTTCTTTGAAATTTCCACATCGTGGTACTATCTACCCATCATTTGGTCGATCATCCCGTTGGCGGGGGCTGTGGCGTTTGGCATCGTTCCTATTTATAATCTCCCCACAGAGGAGGGAGAAACATCTCCCGTAGGCAGGCTCTTCCGCACGCCGCTGTTTCTTATCTTCTTTTTGATGATGTTCTGCGCAGGTGCTGGAGAGATGGTTATGAGCCAATGGGCATCCGCATTTGTAGAGTCGGCCCTCGGCATCGACAAAACGCTCGGCGACTTGCTTGGCCCTTGTATGTTCGCCGTGATGATGGGATTGGCGCGTGTGCTTTACGGCAGACTTTCGGGTCGCGTGGATTTGACAAAATGGATGGTGTGGGGATGTATTGGATGCGCAACGTCTTACCTTATGGCGGCGTTTGCACCGCACCCGATTTTTGCACTTGTTGGATGCGCACTCTGCGGCTTCAGCGTAGGCGTTTTTTGGCCCGGAACACTCAGCCACGCGGCGGCAAGCATCCCTTTGGGTGGTGTTTCGATGTTCGCGATCCTTGCGGTTGCGGGAGACATCGGATGCCTTTCCGGACCGTATGTCGCGGGCGTGATCGCCGATGTCTTTGGACAAGATCTGCGCGCCGCATTTGTCTTTGCAACCATCTTTCCGCTGATCTGTCTTGCAGTATTGCTTCTGCAAAAGGGAAAGAAAAATAAAGGAGGTATAAAGCAATGACCACCGTTATTTTTGTTCGCCACGGGCAGAGCACTGCAAACCTCGAGCGCGTGTTTGCAGGGCACACAGATGCTCCTTTGACCGATCTCGGTTATAAACAAGCCGAAAACACCGCAAATTTTCTCAAAAACTATCCCATTCGTGCCATTTATTCAAGCGACCTTTGCCGCTCGATGCAAACTGCCGAGCCGACGGCAAAATCGCACGAGCTCCCAATCATTCCCGACCGTGAGCTCCGCGAGATTTTTGCAGGAGAGTGGGAAGGGTGTTCCTATGATGAATTGATGGAAAGATACGCCAAAAGCTACACTACATGGCGCACCGATTGCGGCCGCGCACATCCCGAGGGCGGTGAGAGCACGCTCGAACTCGGCGAGCGCATTTACCGCGAGGTAGACCGCTTACTTGCACTCCACAAGGGCGAATGTTTTGCCATCTTCACGCACGCCACACCCATCCGCCTGATGCGCGCAAAGTGGGAAGGATACGCCCCCGAGGAACTGAAAAACGTAGAGTTTTGCGCCAATGCCTCGGTTTCGGTCGTTGAATACGACGATAATGGAAACACAAACGTCCTCCTGTGCGGTTACGACGAGCACCAAGGGGATATTGCAACAAGGTTTGCGAAGGGGACAATTTAACAAAGTAGAGCGGGGCAATTTTGCGAAGCAAATTTGCCATGTAGCGAAGCGAAGTATGCTTGCCTCCCGCCGAAAACAAAGAACGGCAAGCATCACTTGCCGTTCTTTTTGAATGTATAACTTCATAATTTATTTTTCATAAACGAGTATGCTTCCTAACCTTTCATCCGTCATTTTTTTGAAAAGCTTGAATCCACAATGCGTCAGCAATTCCTCTACACTTTCAACAGATGCGAACATTCTAATTTGTTTCAACCAAAATATCATTTCTTCCTTGGAAAAGCCGTATTCTTCAAATCTTGGGTAAGACTGTATTTTGTTAGTATTCAAACAACGTAAGACAATTTTACCACCGGGTTTTAATACTCTATAAGCTTCTTTTATAATTGTCGGAATTTCTCGACATTCTTCCAAACCTGCATTACAGCAGACCGATGTAAACATACAGTCCTCAAAAGGCAATTTCCAAAGAGATGTCGCAATACCTAAACCATTTATATTATAGTATTTTGCAAGGGCATCGGCATTTTTTGCACATACAAAGTCAATATCAACACCCATATAGTAGTCTTGTTCTGTCATTTTTTGCATAACAGCAGTTGTTCCACCGCCCGCACCAACGGTGAGTTCCAAAATTTTATTTTCTTGTTGATGTAGGATATTATCGGTATAAAAATTCCAAAATGAAGGATTATTTTCTCGCCATTTAGATGCTCGAGCCGCTTTTTCTTTTCCGTTACTGATTTTTGAACTTACTGAAATTGCTTTCACCATCTCTTCGGCATCAATATCATCGCTAAGCTCATTTCTTCCGGAGATCCAAATAGGTTGTCCAATGTCTGCGTACGTTTCTAAGCGACGGATAAATTCTGCCTTGCTTGGAATAATTGTGCGAAAGAAGTTTTTTGAATTCTTGTAATAATTCTCATGATCATGAGGATAGAACTTACGGCTGTTCTCTTTGGTGAATTGTTTTAGTGTTTCTATATCTTCCCAAAACAAAACTTCATCTAATGCATTCAAAATCATATGAGGCACACTCCTTTTCGTATTTTATTAATTATAGCATATAGATTTTGTAAAAACAAGACTTGACTTTTGGGTAAATTCGTGGTATAATATATATGTAAAAAGCACCGCGAAAGTGGCTATGTGTCACTCTCGCGGTGGTTTTTTTCTATATATTCTCCACTCCCAACCGATTAAACCGATCGACCAAGGTGTTCCAAGTAACGAGGTCAACGGTCTCGCCCTCGGCAAGACCATTTTGCTGTCTGAATAGGCGTACAGCGCGTGCCGTTTTGTCATCAAATATGCCGTTGATCTCTATTTCCTCAAGCTCAATCAGGCTTTCACCAAGCTCGCGGAGCATAAATTGCAACACGTTGATGGTAAAGCCCTCATCACCCTCGGAAAGTAATATTTCGCCCGCCACAAAGGGAAGAATTGCAACCGTTCTCGGCGGCTCATTTTTGGCAAGCGACGCGCGGTAGAGCGCGTAAAGCTCTTCCCACGTGCGACGATCGGCGCGACCCGTTACGGGTAAGCCTCGCAAAGCTTGAAACTCTCGCAACGACCTCTCTGTGTCACTTTCAAAAATACCGTCGATGGGTGGCGCAGTGATTTCGGGGTAATGATAAGAAAGCTGCCGCAAATAGCGTTGCAGATTCAGGATAGCTTGTGCTTCATTTTCATATCTTGGCATAATCCAACCTCACTTTCTTATGCGCCCACGTCAAAGCCGGGATACTGTCCGTCTTGCAAGCGGTTGCCCTGATAAAGAGCTTCATAGAGGGAAATGATCTCATTCCACGTAGTCGCTGCAACAACGCCGTTGGCTACAAGATCAAACCGCCGCTGAAACGCGAGCACTGCCTCTTGCGTTCGCGGACCGAAATATCCCGTCACCTCAACCGTTGGGATCTCGGTGTAAGATCGCGCAATGTAGTTGAGATATTCCTGCAAAAGCCGCACCGAATCCGAGTCCGATCCAATACGCAAGGGAATGCCCCCATAAGGGACGGCAACGCCCTCGACGTACTCACGCGGAATGGTCGCAATCGCGCCCAGATAAGCATTTATTAAGGCATACCAAGTACGCTCCCCCACGATGCCATCGGGTGTCAGACCGAACGTGCGTTGTACGTCCTCGACGGCCGCGCGAGTGGCTTCGCCAAACACGCCGTCAATCGGAACGGCGGGAATAGTGTCATAAAATTGCGACACGTAAGCGATAAAATACTGCAAATTCCGAACACCGTCGCCCACACTCCCAACCTGCAACGAGCCGGGGTATTGTCTTGTCACATCAGAAAGAGAAATCCCCTCGGCATTCAGATCATTGAGCCTTTTGACACCGATATAAATGTTTTGAATGGTGTACCACGTGTTCTTTCCAATAATGCCGTCGGGCGTGAGGTTGAACACCTCTTGAAAACGCCGTACCGCCGCTTCGGTGTCCTCGGCGAAGATACCATCCACCTCTAAAATCTTGGGAATGGACGGAAAATTGGTGGAAATACGATTGAGTCGAAGCTGCGCTGTACGCACATCGTCTCCCGTAGAGCCAACCTGTAAAGGATAGAGCGGTGCGCTTTCGGTGCTGCCCATTACGGGCGCATTACGAACGAGCTCGATGTTGTCACCGTAATAGTAAGTAAGAATTTCAAATGGCGTCAAACCCTGCTCGGCAAGCTCCACGGTCCCCCATTGTGAAAGTCCGGGGCAGGTAACTGTCGTGCCGTTGCAGTAGGCGGCAAATAGGGGAGCGACACTCCCTGAGCGACGGATGTAGTCGTTAAAAAGCTCGCCTGCAATCTCACGCACATTCTCAAACACCACGCGGCCGTTCACAAAGGATTGATCCGTTCCCGTAAAGTTTGTAATATCAAAATTATAGCCGCGCGTGCGGTAGTATTCGGTATAGACGCGGTTGAGCGCAAAGGATACCTGCGCATAGATGTTTGCGCGGATGGCATTTTCGGGCCAGGTGGGATAAATTTCGCTCGATGCCACGTTGGCGATGTAATCAAGAAAGGGAAGCGTTACATTCTCGGCATTGGAGTCGGGCGGGCCGAGATGGACGGTAATGGTTTCGGGAATAAAAGGCACTTGGGGCATAAAATATCTCCTTTCTTTGCCTCAAAGGTCAGCGGGGGAGCTTTCAAAAAAACGCTCATCCGCGGGACGAAGCAGGTTAGAGGTTCCGTCCTCGGAGAGGGGGATGAGATCCACAGGTTGAATTGCCGTAATTCCCGCAAAAATCGGGAGCGCAACAAAGCTTTGCATCCCGTATCCCTCACGGCGCACCTCAAGGTGATAGGTTGAAAAAGGCGGCACCTCACTCGGCGACATCGAATTTTCGCGTGGCGGAGCGGCAAGCGTGATGCGCTCGGTGTTGCCGTCGCGGTTGGTGGTGGTAGCATACAAAATATCAGCGCGCGGCGTGGTATTTTCATCCTCATTTTGGCGAATACTCACCGCCGCCCCCTCCAAGGGGATCGATCCGCGAGCGGTCGTGACGTGCACAACGAGGTAACCCTCGCTCTCCATAGGCAATTCTCGATTCATAAGTCCCTCCTGTCATGGTTTGTTCCATACCATTGTATGCGACACGAGAAAAATGGTGAGAGGGTTGACTTTTTGCGAAAATTGTGATATCATCTAATCAGTAAAAATCAAAATTTAAGGAGATAAACAAATGAACAAAAAAAGATTGATATTTGCGTTGGCTTTCGTTGGTGTACTCGTTATACTTTCGTTTTGCTTGATGAATTTATCACGAAAGAATCAATATGATTACGCGCATAACTCGCGTATATTTGAAGATATTAACGATTTGGCGTTTCTTGACGAGTTTGTAGTAGATGGAAAGATTAGCGACAACAAGATCAAAGATATAAATTATGAAGACAGTAAAACGGTAAAAATTAAATACGATAATCATGAAATTTGCATTTTTGCGTATGATTTTTCAACTGTTGAAGAATGTCAGAAATACGCCCAAAATGTCAGTGGAAATGATTACAGAAAGATTGAAGCCCACTATTTTTACAAACACACCTCTTTTTTGAACATCATTCAAAGTGAAGAATTGCTTATGTTTTGCAATGATAAAGCATATGTTATCAGCGCAAAAATTCCCGAAAGTGAATTTAACGAGTTTATTGAATATTTTATGAATCAATTACCAACCGTAACGCAATTGGATTACCCTTGGTGGTAATTTGTGTTTTGAAAATATCCTAAAATTTATGAAAGGAGAGTACCATGTTCCGCACAAAACCGAGTTTTGGCGACGTTATAGCGGCAGTTGCCGTTTTGCTGGTTGCCGCAATTCTCTTATGGCACCCGTGGCAGAGAAGCGATGCGGGTGAGACTTTGGTCATCGTTACACCCGATGAAACATTTGAATATGCGCTCTCCGAAAATCATACGCTCGAAATCGAGTCTCGCGGCGTGCATTTATGCATCGAAATTGCCGACGGAAAGGCATTCGTGCGCGAGAGCGACTGCCCCGATGGTGTATGCGTTGCAAGCGCATCCATATCGAGAACAGGCGAGACTATTATTTGCGCGCCTGCAGGTGTGAGTATCACGGTGAAGGGAGGTGACGGCGATGTCGACTTCGTCGCAGGCTAACCTTATTCGCCGCCTTTCCATCGATGCTATGCTTTGCGTGCTGGCAATGATGCTTTCGTACCTTGAGGTCATCCTGCCGCTCAATCTTCTCGTGCCTCTCCCGGGCTTCCGCTTGGGGCTTGCCAATGTGGCGGTGGTGGCGGTGTTCTGCCTCTTTACCCCCATCGATGCTCTCGCCGTTATGTCTGTACGCATCCTTTTAATGGGAATGTTGTTTGGTTCTCCCACATCCCTTTATTTTTCCGCAATGGGTGGACTTTTCTCCTTTGCCGTTCTCGTTCTTGCAAAATATCTTTGCAAAAAGTGCAGTCTTGTCGGCGTGTCCATTCTTTGCGCGGCGGCGCACAACACGGGGCAGGTCATGGCGGCGGTCACACTCTTTGATGCTGCGCTCATCACTACCTATTTGCCCGCACTCCTCATCGCATCGGTCATTTATGGCGGCATTGTGGGTGTTTTGCTCAACCTCTTGCTCCCGCGCCTGCAAAAAACAATAGAGAGGAGAGGAAAACAATGAAAAAAATCATTTTGCGCGCCATCTGCCTCATCCTTTGCCTCGTTTTTGCACTTCCTTTTGCATCCTGCCAAAGGGAAGAACGACAGGAAAAGAACTTCTTTTTGATGGATACCCCCATCACGGTCACGCTTTACACCGACAAAAAGACCGCCGAGCGGATTTTTGACGATTGCCGCCAAATTCTTTCCGAGCTCGACGACCTTTGGTCACGCACCAAAGAGGGTAGCGACATCGGAAGCTTCAACACCGCTGAAGCTTCCCAAGACCTCGATCCCCGAACGGCGTCTCTTATCAAAAAAGCAATGGATGTTACCAAAAAAACGAGCGGTGCATTCGATATCACCGTCGCTCCCCTCGTGAATCTGTGGCAAATGAGCGAAGAAAAGGGAGCACTTCCTACCAACGAAGAAATGCAATCAGCACTCGCCCTCGTCGGCTCAAATCAAATAGCTCTTGCTGATAACACGCTGACCAAAGCCGAAAAAGATGTGCAGATCGACCTCGGCGGCATTGGTAAGGGCGCGGCGATCTCGGCACTCATTTTTTATTTGGAAAGCTGCGATAACGTGCGCGGCGGACTTGTCAGCTTTGGCAGTAACGTTGCGGTGTTTGGCGCAAAGCCCGACAAAAAGCCTTTCCGCATCGCCCTCAAAAATCCAAAAGCGGAGAGCGGTTACGCAGGTGTCCTAAGCCTGAAAGCAGGTCAGATCCTATCGGTTTCGGGTGACTATGAACGCTACTACACAATAAACGACGAAAAGTACCACCACATCCTCGATCCCAAGATGGGCTATCCCGCACAAAGCGGACTTTGTTCGGTAGCGGTCATCTGCTCCGACGGAGCCCTTGCCGATGCTCTCTCCACAGCCCTTTTTGTAATGGGAGAAGAAAATGCCCGTGCCTTCTACGAGAGCAAAGTCTATGACTTTGAAGCTGTTTTCATCGATGAAAACGGCAACGTTACCACTACACAGGGACTTTTAGAGGCTTTTGAAATTCAATAATGAAACAAAAAGAACCTCGCCGCACGGCGACCTGCGATAAAGCAGGTCTGCCGAACGATGCTTGCCCTTACGGGCAAGTGATGTCGGCTTCGCCTGATGATGTAGCCTACGGCAATGATGTTGTGCCTTCGGCACAGTGGGCAAGCATCACATCATTGCGACCAACGGGAGCAACATCATTACGAACGAAGTGAGTAACATCACTTTTGCGTAAGCAAAAACATCACTTATATTCCTTCCGAAAACAAATATCATATAACACACTGTACCTTGCAAGCAAGATCGTGTGAAAAAGGGGCGAGAAAATCTCGTCCCTTTTCTACTTTGATATAAAACTGCTTTACGGTAGGTGCCCGCAGCGAGGCTCTTTTTTGTGTTCCTTGTTGCAAACATATTTTTTCTCGGTTGTTCTAAAACTGACAAGTCCCTCATATAGTGTACCAACGCGATATATGGGAGGTTTTGAAATGCCTGAGCATTCGATTTATACGGATATTGCCGAGAGAACGGGCGGAGATATTTACGTCGGAGTTGTAGGACCTGTTCGGAGTGGTAAATCCACATTCATCAAACGTTTTATGGAGGCAGTTGTGCTTCCGAATATTGGGGAGGGCTACTCCCGTGACCGCGCACGCGACGAGCTTCCGCAGTCTGCCGCAGGGAAGACGGTAATGACAACCGAGCCCAAGTTCATTCCCGAAGAAGCCGTACCCGTCATTCTTGATAACAACGCGCAAATGCGGGTACGTATGATCGATTGCGTGGGATATCTTATTCCCGACGCAATGGGAACGATCGAGAACGGTCAGCCGCGTATGGTTCGCACGCCTTGGCGTGAAGAGCCTATGCCATTTGCCGAAGCGGCAGAAATGGGCACGCATAAAGTCATTACTGAACATTCCACCATTGGTATGCTCATCACCACCGACGGTTCTATCGGTGACATCGAGCGTGACGCATACGTTGAGGCAGAGGAGCGTATTGTAGGAGAACTCAAAGCATTGGGCAAGCCCTTTGCCATCATTCTCAATTCTGCACGCCCCGATGGGGATGCCGCACGCATGCTTGCCTATGAATTAGAGGAAAAATACGGTGTTCCCGTGGCACTCGTCAGTTGTCTTGACCTTGATGCCGAGGATATTCGCCATATTCTGGGACTTGTCCTCGAAGAATTTCCCGTTACAGAGATCACCGTCAAAACACCTGCGTGGATGCGCGCTCTCGATACACATCATCGCATCCGCACGGCGGTGCGTTCATCGGTCTGTCGCTGTGCCGAGGGCATCAAAAAGGCAGGGGACGTGAAGGCCGCTTTTGAAAATATGACGGATAACGAGTACGTTGAGCGTGCCAACATCGACATTTTGGATCTCGGAACGGGAAAAGCCACCATTTCTCTTTGTATGAAGGACGGACTCTATTATGACATCATCAGTGAGCTCACAGGCTTTATGGTTGGAAGCGAAGAGGAACTCATCTCGCTTTTGCGCGACCTTTCGGTTATGAAAGAGAAATACGATAAGGTTGCCGAGGCACTTGACGAGGTCAACGAGCGCGGTTATGGCATTGTAATGCCCGATGTTGAGGATCTGCACCTTGAGGAACCGCAGATCGTCAAGCAAGCGGGCGGATATGGTGTCAAGCTCCGCGCGGCGGCACAGTCGGTGCATATGATCCGTGCCAATATCGCCGCCGAGATCAATCCAATGGTGGGAACAGAGCAACAATCCGAGGATATGGTACGCTACCTGCTCAAGGAATTTGAAGAGGATCCCAAGAGCATTTGGGGCTCGAATATGTTTGGTAAATCGCTCTACGAGCTTATCAACGAGGGACTCCATAACAAGCTCGAACATATGCCCGAGGAATCGCGCAAAAAGCTTTCCGAAACGCTTGAGCGCATCATCAACGAGGGCAGTAATGGACTGATTTGCATTCTTCTGTAATAATAAAACGCCACAGACAATCAAACTGTCTGTGGCGTTTTATTGCTTCCTGTTATGCCAAAACCATATCCTCTACACAATTTTTATTGTCTTTTTCCTAGTTCTTTGATTTTTTTATCATTTTCTTTTTTAGGAATATAATAACCTATCCACCAAGAAAAAGGTAATAAAGCCAAGAACCCGATTGCTATAGCCTTATCTAATTCATAAACAAAAAAGACAATTGAAACAGCAACAATAACAATTGTACAAATAATAGCACTAATGAATAATGTTCTGTTTTCTTTTTTACGTTTCCTTAGTTGCTCTTCAACAGGCAGTTCACTATATTTGTTTTTCATAATCACTTTATATCTCCAACCCCGCTTCTTTCATTTGTGCAACAATTATCGCTTTTTCTTCATCGGAATAGCGTTTCATTGGGTAAGTTGCATTGCCAACGGCATAGCCCTGCGCTTCGAGCACCACCTTTGCCGCAGGGATGATTTTGTAGTTGAGAAGCACCGAAATGATGCGGATTGCGCGCGTTTGATATTCTCTCGCAGCTTCAAGATCACCCTTGATAAAGTTATCGTAAATGCCGCGAATGATATCGAACATAAAGTTATAGGTCGTACCGATACCGCCGTCAGCCCCTGCCGAAAGTCCCATCAAAAGCATCTCATCGGGGCCGTTAATGATGTTCATCTCTCCATTGGTAATATCCTTGAGACGCATCATCTGGTAATAATCCGAGCTTGTCCATTTAATGGCGGTTACGTTGTCGATCTCAAACATCTTTGCAGCAATGTCGGCATTGATGTGAAAGCCTGCGGCGGGATTGTAATAGATCATCATTGGGATAGATACCGCATCGGCAAGCTTCTTGTAATAGTTGTAAACGTCATCTTTGTCATAAGAGAAGAATAGAGGAGGGGTAGCCGAAATTGCCGCCGCACCTACCTTTTCGGCGTGTTTTGCAAGTCGAATAGCGTCCTCAAAATTTCCCGAGGCTACCTGCACAATGCAGGGCTTGCGACCGCCAACGGTTTTAATGGCTTCTTCTGCAAGAACCATACGTTGTTCGGGAGCGATGGCAATACCTTCGCCTGTGGCACCGCACAGATAAAAGCCGTCGGCACCCTTATCCAAAAGATCGCTCAAAAGTTGATTGAGAACGGGAACGTTTATGTTTTCGTTGGCATCGAGAGGAGATACCAAAGCGGGCATAACACCACTAAATTTCATCATTTTCAATTCTCCATTTCTGTTGTAAAATCATTGATATGAATAACTTAGCACGCATTTCGGGCTTTGCATCCCCCTGTTTGCCATCATAACGGCTTTACCAAACCGACATCTGCGATGCAGGTGAAAAAAGAGGCTTCTTCTAAACCTTGCCCCTCGGCAGTCACTTAGAATTCGACCGCGCAAAGCAATCGCTTCTTTGACATTTTGGCACTTGCAAAGGTCTTTTTTTACCAATTCGCGTAATTTTTACGCAAAATCTCCTTGACAATCAGGTTGCGGTGTGCTACAATAATTATACATCATTTTGTCCTGTATTGCAATAAGCCTACCCGACAAAAATGAAATTCGAATGTCTTGTTTGGAAATCATTATGCACTACGAATTATCTTTCAAAATGATCGAGAGGGACTACAAAGCCTTCTTGCAAGATGGTTTTTATGTTTCGCCCAAAACCGATACCGCTTTACATAAGCATAACTATGCAGAGGTGCACGTTTTGGGAGAGGGAAAAGCCCAATTCCTCATTGATAACCAACGCCTCACCGTCAATGGCCCGGCTATTCTGACCATTCCCGCACCGCGGATGCACTGTTGTATCTATCAGGATGAGACGCTTCTGCACACTGCATTCCAAACCGATTGCAAAGCAGACGAGATTTGCACCTATCCCGTAGAAAATGGAATTGTAAAAGCCTTTTTCGAGGAGATTCAGCAATGTCAGCTCAACGGCAATTACAGTACCATTGCGCTCTACATCCCACTGTTTTGCAGCTGCTACCACAGGGAACACCTTGCCGTAACAGAAATTAAGGATTATAATTTCCTTATCAGCGAATTTTTTATTCTCAACTACGATAAGGACGTCTATCTCTCCGACCTTGCCGAGCAGCTCCACATTTCCGAGCGGCACGCAGAGAGACTTGTTCTGCAATATACGGGACATAGCTTCCGCGAGGAACTCGTTGCCGTCCGTATGCGTATCGCCAACCAACTTATGCAAGCGGAAAATGCATCCCTCGAGCAGATTGCAAAATACGTTGGTTATCGTTCCTATTCCGGTTTTTGGAAAGCAATGAAACGGTATACCAATGCAGAAAAATAATAAGACAACAAAAGCGCGTCCTTGCAAGGACGCGCTTTCTCTTACTTTTTATTGCCTTAAACGTGATAAAAGGTGTCTAAACGAGGTAAAAAAGAACAAAAGGTGTCTGTTCTACTCTAACCGTTTTTTCTTTTGTTCCATTTTTTCTTGAATATGCGAAATCAAAAAACATCCAAGCGGTGTAAGTGGAATGAAAATCCAAAACAAAAATTCCCACACATAGCTTATCTGATAAACAAATTTAGAAACTTGCGTATATTCACCGTGATTCCCCAAAAAGTATGTGTTGTCCTCGCAATAACCAAGTGATGCGGAACCGCCTACAATGAGACTATAGAGAAGAAAGCCTGCAATAATGACAATTCCTATCGTGTTCCAAAAGCAAATAAGAGTATTAGTCTTATCTTTCTTCATTTGATATTTTCCTTTGCGGTTTTACAGGATGCAATCAACATCACTCTCAAAGAAGTACATTTAGAGGATAACGCTTTGAAGGTTTGCTCGTCAATATACTTTGTTTTATAAAGCAATTCGAGCCAATATCCCGTTTCGCTTGCTTCCTTGAGTGCGATTTCAAATTTCGATATAAAATCCTTTGTGCCTTGTGCGTATTGTGCTTCGTGAATATTTGCACCGATTGAGGTGCCGCTTCTGCCTATTTGATTGGAAATTATCGTTTCGTGATTTGATTTTAGAACTTTAACGAGATTTATAATGTCAACCGAAAAGTCCATTGAAAGCTCAACAAGTTTATTTTCTTTCATAGTAGCACCTCCTTTTCCAATATTATATCATAAAATCATATGTTTGTCAAATGATGCATCGCCTTGCGGCGATATGATGTTTTTCGCTTCGCTCAAAATGATGTTGCTCCCGTCGGTCGCAATGATGCGATGTTTGCCCCAAAATGTGGCGAAGCCACGCATCATTAGGCGTAGCCGTCATCATTGGGCGAAGCCCAACATCATCTTGCCGTAAAGTTCGTAAAGCGAACTTTGGCAAACATCATTCAAAAAACGCACCTTTGTCGGTAGACAAAAGTGCGTTTTTTGTTGGCTTAAACGAGTGAAAAGGTGTCTGACCATAGGTAAAAACGAACAAAAGGTCAACATTCAATCTATTGGCTTAGGGTTGTTTGGCAAAGCATTCCCGTTTTCATCTCTATTTATCGGTATAGCCTTT
>JAZNZC010000077.1:0-2182 GCA_045594745.1 Eubacteriales bacterium | reverse complement strand
CGGAGAAAAAATAACCAAGGGCCTCGGCGCAGGCGCAAACCCCGAAGTAGGAAGAAAAGCAGCTGAAGAGTCAAGCGAAGAAATCGCTCAGCTTATCAAGGGCGCAGATATGGTATTTATCACCGCAGGTATGGGCGGCGGAACCGGAACAGGTGCCGCTCCTGTTGTTGCGCGCGCTGCAAGAGAAATGGATATCCTTACGGTTGGTATCGTAACCAAGCCGTTCAGCTTTGAGGGCAAAAAGAGATATGAGCAAGCCGAAGCAGGTATTGCAGAGCTCGCTCAATACGTTGACTCCCTCATCGTTATCCCCAACGAGAGACTGAAGCAGGTTTCCAACAACAAGCTCACCCTCTCCAATGCTTTCGGTATTGCCGATGACGTTCTCCGCCGTGGTGTACAAAGCATCTCGGGTCTTATCAACATCCCCGGCTTTATCAACCTCGACTTTGCCGACGTTACCAGCGTTATGGCAAACGCAGGCTACGCACACATGGGCGTAGGCTCTGCTACGGGTAAGGATAAGGCAGAGGAAGCTGCAAGAGAAGCGATCTCCAGCCCCCTGCTCGAAACCTCTATCAAGGGCGCAAAGGGCATCCTTATCAGCATCTCTGTATCTCCCGATGTTGGACTTGAAGAAGTTGACCTCGCATCCACCCTTATCTCTAAAGAAGCAAATCCCGATGCAAATATCATCTGGGGTGTTGCATTCGATGAGGACCTTGAGGACGAGATGAGAATCACCATTATTGCAACCGGTTTTGAAAAGAAGCCTGAGGACGCAACCCGCAACATCAGCAACCTCAAACCCAACGAAAATTCTCCTTACAGAAGCACAAAGGCTGCTCCCGCCCAAGCTTCCGCTCCTGCAGAGAAGCCCGCAGAGGCAAAGCCCACACAGCCCGTAGTAAAGAAAGTCGTTAAGCCCGTAAAACCCGCTCCCAAGGATGACGACGATGATTTCGACGGCCTGTTCGATATGCTCAAAAAGAGATAATTGATTAAAAGAACATAAAAGAAAAGAAGGAGAACCGATGAGGTTCTCCTGATTTTTTGTGTAAAGGGAAGGGCTATCGGATGATAGCCTTTGCTGTTTTATTCGTTTAAGTCAATTCCTAACTCTTTTGCTAATTTTTCAAGATAATCTACGTGTCCTCTGTTGGCATCAAAAAAGGTATAATATCCGTCGTGTGTTGCGATTATCGTTTCGTTTTTTTGAGTTTTTTGATTTTTGTAGTGTATCGTGTCACCTTTGAGAAGATATTTTTGATATCCGTTTTCATACTCATCATTGTATTTTGCAAGGCTGTCTTGATAATGTGATTTGAACAGTTTAGCAGCTTCGTCAAAATTTCCTCTTCTGCCCAAAATCATAGAATCATAAATACGGATTAAATGTTTGTGGTGAAGATGAAAACAGGAAGCTTCTTCTTCCTCTTTGTGGTTTATAATGTTATCACGGTTGCTGAGTACATCAAATGCAGGAATAATTTCGTTCTCCAGTCTTTCCATCACAGTATCGATGAGTTGTTGTGGATCAGTTTTTTGAAAGAAAATACATGTGCCATCCCCATTTTTATCTATGAACAGACTGCCACGAAGATGGGAAGTTGCAAAATGATAATACTTTTGGGTTTGTTCCGGGATTACAAATCTCCACAAATCACATTCAGGTACGCGAATGCCGATATTGATCCAAAACATATCCGGTAAGTAAGGATTATTGATTTTACTGACAAAGTAAACCGTTTGTGAAATATCACCGTCTACAAATCGATGCAAGGTTTTTCCGTGTTTTCTAAATCCCAACGGTTTCAAACGTGCGTATACAATTTTTATAATCAGTTTTTCCAATTCTGCGGGTGATAGTTTGTCGAGATCGGGCAATGAGGACATAGGGAAAGCTCCTTTCAAGTTTATAATGAAATTATACCACAAAAATCTCCCATTGTCAACCAACTATGTGGGATACTCGCCTACGGCGAGATTTTTTCGCTGTTTCAAATGTGTATCTTAACGGTGGGATTCAGAACCAAGCCTCGATTGAGGGCAATCGAGGCGCAAATTTGCTTGACGTCAAAATGCCGTCATTTTGCAAGCAAAAACGCAAATTCGCCACGGGCGCACTTTGTACGCACGAGATTTCTCGGCACCACCGCTTCCGCCAATAGAAAAAGCACGC
>JAZNZC010000076.1:0-4041 GCA_045594745.1 Eubacteriales bacterium | reverse complement strand
GGTAGCGAAGCGGCGCGAACGGAATGAATGACAGTCCGGTGGACTGTCAGAACGTGAGCGAGACCGAGCCGCAGCGAGACCCTCCAAGACCCCGCGCGCTAAGAAGAATGAGCGTAGTTGAATGTCAAAACGTCAAGTTGCCGCAGACAACTTTTGTGGCACGAGCCGCAGCGAGACCCACCAAGACCCTATCCGCTAAGAGAGTTGTTAAGAATAAAAACAGAACGCGGAAGTCGCAACTTCCGCGTTTTTGTTTGATGATTTTATCAAATCAATCTTCAAAAACATTGAACGAAAAGCCTTTCACGTCACCAAGTTTCTCGTATCCTTTAGGTAGCAAATTCTTATCGATGTTGATGTTGTCAAGAGCAACAATTTGCAGCATAACATAATGTACCGTGTTCCCATCAACAAGCGCGTAATAATTTGTGGAATTGTAACCAAGTATCAAAACATAAGCCTCAAAAGCAAAAGTTTGGGTGTCGTGAACAATTTTTCCATCCGCTAACGAACGAAGTCGCTCAATTTCTTTTTGTAATTGTGCATTATCATATTTTACCGACAAAAGAAATTCTACATCCGCACTGCCAACAAAATCGAGTCCCCATTCAAAATAGAAATTTTGAACATTCAACCCCTCGACATCGAGCGGAAACATTACCATTGCATCTTCATCGTATCGAATTTCGGTCAGTTCAAAAATTTTGGAGTAATCGTTGATGTTGGTATATTTTTCATAACCGAACATATGTTCGCAACTACTGAACAAAATGGATAAAATCAAAAGAATGGTGATCAATGTCGTCTTTTTCATCTTCGGGCTCCTTTCGTTTTCTATCTTCATTTTACTGCATCCACAACAAAATGTCAAGCAGAAAACTCAAGGTTTTAATACAAGATTATAAAAACTGAAGCAAAGATAAAAAACATATCCCGGCGCATATATAAACACCACAAAACAACTCTCTTAGCGCGCGGGGTCTTGGTGGGTCTCGCTGCGGCTCGGTCTCGCTCACGTTCTGACAGTCCACCGGACTGTCATTCATTCCGTTCGCGCCGCTTCGCTACCCACGCGCTCGCGGTAGCAAAAGCGAGGTTTTACCTCGCGCCAACTGTCTGTCCGTAAACTTCAAGCTCTATTTTGTTAATGTTGTGAGAAAGTTCTTGAGGGGGTCAAAGGGGGAACTTCTTGCAAGAAGTTCCCCCTTGAAAATATTATTAAATTTCAGCAAGTAACATTTCAAATGCGTGATGTGTTACTGTGTTGCGCACCTGTGCTCGTGTTGCATTTTCTATGCAGATGCGTTCGCTGCGCACGCCTGTAGGCGTTGCGATACCGATATAAACGGTACCTGTGGGATCTTTTTCCGTCCCACCACCGGGACCTGCGTATCCCGTTGCCGAGAGTGCGTAATCGGTGCCAAACACTTCTCTGGCTCTCTTTGCCATAGCCTCTGCGCAAGCGTAGCTGACCTCGGTGTGCTCCTTGATGATATTTTCATCAACGCCAAGAACGTCAATTTTGATGCGGTTGGTATAGGTCACCATTCCGCCTGCGAGCACCGCAGAGCTCCCTGCTATATCGGTGATGCTCTTTGCAATGAGCCCCCCTGTGCAGGACTCGGCAGTTGCTACCGTGGCTTTTTCCTCTTTCAGGGTCTTGACCACCAAAGCGGTGGTTTGACGAAGCGTAGCACTTGAAACGATAGGCGTTTTCATACTGTCACTTCCCTTTTCTTATTCCAATTCAAATACGCCCTTGTAGAGCTGATAGTACTGTCCGCGCTCGGCAATCAGTTTTTCGTGATTTCCGCGCTCGATGATGCGACCGTGGTCAAGCACCATAATGACGTCGGAATTGCGAACGGTGGAGAGACGGTGCGCGATAACGAACACCGTTCTGCCCTTCATCAGGGCATCCATTCCCTTTTGCACGATCGCCTCGGTACGGGTATCGATCGAGGACGTCGCCTCGTCGAGGATCATGACAGGCGGATCGGCAACCGCGGCGCGCGCGATGGAGATAAGCTGTCTTTGTCCTTGCGAAAGGTTTGCGCCGTTATTGGTCAGCTCGGTTTGATAGCCGCCCGGCAGACGCGTGATGAAATCGTGTGCGCCCGCAAGCTTTGCGGCCTCGATGCATTCCTCATCGGTAGCATCGAGCTTACCGTAACGAATGTTATCAATGACCGTGCCCGTAAACAGGTTGGTATCCTGCAAAACGATACCGAGCGAGCGGCGCAGGTCAGACTTTTTGATCTTGTTGATATTGATGCCGTCATAGCGGATCTTGCCGTCGGCAATATCGTAGAAGCGGTTGATGAGATTGGTAATGGTGGTCTTACCTGCACCCGTAGCGCCAACAAAGGCGACCTTTTGTCCGGGCTCGGCAAATACGCTGACGTCGTGCAGAACGGGCTTGCCTTCTTCGTAAGCAAAGTCTACCTCTGTCATACGCACGTCGCCGCGCAGGTGCTGATAGGTCACGGTTCCGTCGCCGTGCGGATGCTTCCACGCCCACTCACCTGTGTGGTGATCAACCTCGCGGATGCTTCCGTCCTCAAGGATTTCGGCATCAACGAGAGTAACGTAACCGTCATCGACCTCTGGTTCGGCATCCATCAGCGTGAATACGCGCTCAGCACCCGCCATCGCCATAACGATGGAGTTGATCTGCTGCGAGACTTGGTTGATATTGCCCGTAAACTGCTTTGCCATAGAAAGGAAGGAGACGATAATACCTACGTCGATGGCAGTCAGCCCTACAAACAAGCTTTGAATGCTGGGGTTCGGAATGCCCGTGATCAAGAACAGACATCCCACCATAGCAAGAATAACGTAAAGCACGTTACCGATGTTCATAATAATGGGGCCAAGCATATTGGCGCACGCGTGTGCGCGATAGCCGTTTTCATAGAGCTCGTTGTTGATGCGGTCAAAGTCCTCTTGGCTTGCATCCTCGTGGCAGAATACCTTAACAACCTTTTGACCGGTCATCATTTCCTGCACGTAACCTTCCTGTTTACCCTGCGATCTTTGCAGCGCGATAAAGAAGCGTGCCGAGTTGCCGCCAAAGAATTTGGTAACGCTGATCATCAGCACCACGCCCAGAAGAAGAATGAGCGTCAGATATAGACTGTAATACAGCATAATGAAGAATACGCTGACAACGATAACGCTTGCGCGGATAAGCGTGGGGAGCGACTGCCCTACCAGCTGGCGGAGCGTATCAATATCGTTGGTATAGCGGCTCATAATGTCGCCGTGCTTGTTGGTGTCAAAATACTTGATGGGCAGGTTTTGCATTTTTGCAAAAACCGACTTACGCATCTTGCTCAGGTATCCTTGCGTTACAACTGCCATCAGCTGTGTTTCCAGCGTAACGGCAACAATAGAGATAGCATAAAAGCCGATGAGAATGCCAACCTTGGGAACGATATCCTGCTTTGCAACCTCCCAAGCCACGCCGTTTTCCCAAGCGCTGTTAATGGCGTTGGTAACCTCTTTGAGGAAGATGGCGGGAATGGCAGAGGTGATTGCCGCAAAAATGATGCAGGCAATGCAAATGGGAACCATAACGGGATAGTAAGAGAAGAGCATTTTAACCGCTCTTTTGAACACACCCACGTTTAATTTGCGCTTGGGGGGACGCATCATAGAAGAAATGCCCGACTTGGGGGGCGTATTAGTCTTCTTCATTCTCGTCACCTCCGTTCGTTTGTTGCTCATATACCTCGCGATAGATCTCGCTGGTAGCAAGGAGCTCTTCGTGTGTTCCCTTTTGTGCGATCTTGCCGTTCTCCATTACAAGAATGAGGTCGGCATCCTGCACCGAGGAAATACGCTGTGCAATAATGATCTTGGTGGTTTCGGGAATATAAGACTTGAATCCTGCGCGAATAAAGGCATCGGTCTTGGTATCTACGGCACTTGTGGAGTCGTCAAGAATGAGGATCTTGGGGCGCTTGAGAAGCGCACGTGCAATGCAAAGGCGTTGCTTTTGTCCACCCGATACGTTGGTGCCTCCCTGCTCGATCATAC
>JAZNZC010000075.1:0-11852 GCA_045594745.1 Eubacteriales bacterium | reverse complement strand
AGGACTAAGGAGGAATTCGAAGATGAGCAAGAAATATATTGACAGCGTAAAGCTGATCGAAAAGAACAAGATGTATGATCCCGAGGAGGCTCTCGCACTCGTTTGCCAGACTTCTAAGGCTAAGTTTGTCGAGACAGTTGAGCTTCACGTTCGTCTCGGTGTTGTCTCCCGTCACGCTGACCAGCAGGTTCGTGGTGCAGTTGTTCTCCCCAACGGTACCGGTAAGACTGTTCGCACCCTCGTTTTCGCTAAGGGCGACAACGTTGATGCTGCCAAGAATGCAGGTGCTGACTATGTTGGTGACACCGATCTTGTTGAAAAGATCATGAAGGAGAACTGGTTCGAGTTCGACGTAGTTATCGCTACCCCCGATATGATGGGTACCATCGGTCGTCTGGGTAAGGTCCTCGGTCCTAAGGGACTTATGCCTTCTCCCAAGGCAGGCACCGTTACTCTCGACGTTGCTCGCGCTGTTACCGAAGCTAAGGCAGGTAGAATTGAGTACCGTCTGGACAAGACCAACATCATCCACTGCCCCATCGGCAAGGCATCCTTCGGCGCTGAAAAGCTCAAGGAAAACTTCGATGCTCTGCTCGGCGCTATCATCAAGGCTAAGCCCGCCGCTGCAAAGGGTCAGTATATCAAGAGCTGCGTAATCGCTTCCACTATGGGCCCCGGTATTAAGATCAACCAGGCTAAGTTGGGCTAATTCAGCAAATGAGATAAAAAGAAAGACGACTCCTTGGCGCACCTGCGATAAAGCAGGTGCGCTTTTTTAATTCAGCGTTTTCTGTCAAGACAAATTCACAACTGTATGCTATAATGATATCACAAACATACAGCTGAACGTTTGAATCAAAGATTAGGAGGACTATTCATGGAAAATAGCGAGCTTATTACAAAAGCATTGAACTATATAAAAACCGAGAACAAGAAAAGTGATATCACCATTGATGATGTAGCAACCCATGCAGGCTTTTCTACGGATTACTTCAATCGTATTTTCTTTGCGCATACCGGATTTAATATTATGGAATATGTTCGTTTTAGCCGTTTGAAAAAGGCTGCTCATCTTTTGAGAGGAACGAATAATGATATCCTTGATATTGCTTTGGATTGCGGATATGAAGCACACGAAAGTTTCTCGAGAGCTTTTAAGAACCAATATGGCATATCACCAAGTGAATACAGAAAGAAGTATGAAAAGGAAGAAGCATATTACGGTGATTTTTATAACGACACAATAGGTGCAAGGCTCTTACATGAATTTAAGGATTTCAAGCTTGCTGATAGCGATGATGTAATTGACTATCTGCTCGAAACCGATGCACTTCGCTATGGATATATCGCAGTTTGCTTCCGTGTCAACGGTGGTGCTGCACTATACAATGGTGAAGATTTCAGAGAAGGATTCGTTTGGTTTACCGAATGGGACAATCGCTTTGAAGGAGAGATAATCTGTGACGATTGGGATAAAATTGCCGAATATAAAAAGGTCTTTTCAGATAAGCGCTTTGATATGGTTCTGTACACTTTAGAATCCGACGAAGAAATTAAATACGAATTTTCAAAGCGTGGAGTAACGATTGGTAATATCAACCGTCGACAAAGTAATATCTATACAGGTGAGCCGTATGCACTCACCCCCATAGAGGATATTACCATGCGGCTGATCAAATATGAGGACGTTGATCTTGTTGAAAAATTCTTTTCGGAAAGATATCCTAATAGGGGAAGTAATTCTCCAAGGTTAAAGTATTTGAAGCACGAACTACACCAAAGAGATGTGATCGGTAATACGGAAAACTCTGTATTCATGTTCGGCATATTCAAAGGCAATCGTTTGATTGGAGTAAGCAATGGCGGATTACAGAACGCTCACGGATTTGTTATAAACAACTGTGTAGTAACTTCCGTTTTGCGCGAATATGAAACAGAGGAATTGTACCAATACGCTTTCAAATTTGTCACCAATGCTGCTCTTGAAAAAGGTGCGTTGCCGGTTGACGATACACAGACACCGAATACACCAAACGAAAACAAAAGTGGCATTTTTAACTCTACAGAACTCGGATACCAAACTATTACAAATGTCTGTATTTTGAAATGATCTCTTGCCCCGCCTTGCGCGGGGCTTCGCTTTTGTGTCCACAAAAGCAGTGCTTGCCAGGAAAATTGACAAGGCATAGATGAACGCAAAGAAAAGGCTCGTGTGTAAAGGGAGCTGACGCCGAAGGCGGCTGAGAGATTGTTTTACGATGAAATTTTTGCTTTTACAATCCCTCCGTCTTGCTTCGAAGCCACCTCCCTTTACACAAGGGAGGCTCATTACCACCCGACAGTACACCTAAAAGGTGTAACACACTATACCTTGCAGGGCAAGGCGTGTGAAAAGGAGTACGAACAAATGCCCGTACTCCTATTGTTTTTTCGGCAGGTAAAACCTGCTTTATGGAAGGCACCCCTTGTGAGTCGTCTTTCTTTTTATCTTGTCCAGCCCTCGCCTCGGATCTCGTGAGCGCGCCAAATGGTTACAAATGCAGAGGGGTCTGCCCGACGCACGATGTCCATCAGCTGCGTATACTGTCTCATATTAAAAGAAACCGTCAGCATTTGTTTAGCCTTTCCGGAATATCCCCCCGTCACATCAAAGATCGTTGTACTTCGATCCATCTGTTCGATTACAGCACAGTTGATCTCTTTTCCATGCTCGGTGACGATCTGTGCCACAAATGCGGCGGTGCCTCCCAAGAAGATCTTGTCGATCACAATGGCGCTGATCATAGCCGACACAATGCCAAGCAAAGAAAGGATCAGATCACGCGTTAAAAATACGCCAAGCAACACAATGGTCATATCGGTCAAGAAAATAGCTGTCGAGCTTTTGAGGCGTTTGAAAACCTTGCAAAGAATAAACGCAATAATATCGGTGCCGCCGGTTGATCCACCGCTGAAAAAGGTCACGGCACACCCTACACCTATCAAAGCACCTCCCACCGTTGCCGAGATAATCAACGGTAGCTCTGTGTATTCGCTTGCCTTCAGGCAAAATACACCGCCCAAAACCGTTGGATCTGTGAGCTTCAAAAAAAGAGTAATGCCGATAGGATAAACGATGGCAGAAATCAGCGTTTTTGCCGCAAAGCCTTTGCCAAAAAGCAACAGTCCAATAAAAAACAGTAGCCATGTCAGCACCGTAATGATCAGATCAACCGTAACAAACTCCATTGGAATAAGCGCATCAATTACGATAGCAAGTCCTGACATTCCCCCTGCGACAAGGTCAAACGGCAATATAAAAACAGAGGTTCCAAACGCCAATATCAAGGTTCCAACAATGACAAAAACAATGTTGCGTGTTTGATTCCAGGCTTCCTTTTTTGCTAATTTCATATTTCCTCCAATATCAAAATCTTCCGTTTTTTATTGTAGCATATTTTTGCAAGAAAGTCAACCCAAAAGCGAATGACAAAAAAATAACATAAAATTGGGCAAAGTACTTGACAAGAACTATAAAATGTACTATAATTATTGATAAGTTCTACTTTAGTATACTAAAATACAAAGGTAGGAAGAAACTGTTTCCGGAGGAAAATAATTATGAACAGAGTTTACAATTTTTCGGCAGGCCCTTCCATGCTTCCCCTTCCCGTACTTGAAAAAGCAGCACAAGAATTGGTCTGTTACGGCGAATCCGGAATGTCCGTCATGGAGATGTCTCACCGCTCTCCGGATTACGAAGCAATCATTAAGGACGCAGAGGCCCTGCTTCGCAAGCTGATGAACATTCCCGAAAATTACAAGGTGCTCTTCCTGCAAGGCGGCGCATCCACACAGTTCTCGGCAATTCCGATGAACCTGATCGGCAGAACCGGTAAGGCAGACTATGCAGTTTCCGGCCAGTTCTCGGGCAAGGCTTTCAAGGAAGCGCAAAAAATGGGATATGATGTCAAGTGCATCGCAACCACCAAGGACGATAACTTCGATCACGTTCCCGCCATCACCCGTGATATGATCCGCCCCGATGCGGCTTATCTGCACATCTGCTTCAACAACACCATCTACGGCACAAAGTACGGCTATATTCCGGATACGGGTGATATTCCGCTCGTTGCCGATATGTCCTCCTGTATCATCTCCGAGCCCGTGGACGTCTCCAAGTTCGGCGTAATTTACGCAGGCGCGCAAAAGAATATGGCTCCCGCAGGTATGACGCTTGTCATCGTTCGCGAGGATCTTCTGAACTATGCAGAGGCAACAATGCCCACTATGCTTGAGTGGAAGACCATGGCAGAGAATGACTCGATGTATAACACCCCTCCCTGCTACCCCATCTATATGGCAAAGCTCGTTTACGAGTGGATTTTGGAGCTGGGCGGCCTTGAAAAAATGAAGGAGCTCAACGTTGCAAAGGCAAATCTGCTTTACAACTATCTCGATAGCCAAGACTACTACTTTGCTCCCGTTAAGAAGGACAGCCGTTCCATGATGAACGTTACCTTTGTTACCGGTGACGCTGATCTTGATAAGAAGTTCGCATCCGAAGCTGCCAAAGCGGGATTGAAGAACCTTAAGGGTCACCGCTCGGTTGGCGGTATGCGTGCATCCATCTACAACGCAATGCCTTATGCAGGCGTTGAGGCGCTGATCGCCTTTATGAAAAAATTTGCCGCTGAAAATCCGAAGGCATAAAAATCTACCCCAAGAAAGGGAAACTATTATGAATATTCAACTGTTAAATAAGATCGCCGCTGTGGGACTGAATCAACTTGATGACAGCTACAATGTAGGCGAAAATATCGAAAATGCCGACGGTATTATGGTGCGCTCTGCTGTGATGCACGAGATGGAGTTTGCTCCCTCTCTCAAGGCCATCGCACGCGCAGGTGCGGGCGTGAACAACATTCCGATCGAGCGTTGCTCCGAGAATGGCATCGTTGTTTTCAACACCCCCGGTGCAAATGCAAACGGCGTTAAGGAGCTTGCTATTTGCGCGCTCCTGCTGGCGGCTCGTGACGTTGTTGGCGGCATTGCTTGGGCAAATACCCTGACCGAGGACGTTGCAAAACAAGTCGAAAAAGGCAAATCCAAGTTTGCAGGCACCGAGCTGATGGGCAAAACGCTTGGCGTTATCGGTCTTGGCGCCATCGGCGGTAAGATTGCAAACACCGCAATCCATCTTGGTATGAACGTCATCGGCTGTGACCCCTTCCTCTCCATCGAAGGTGCTTGGAACCTCAATCACCGCGTAAGTCGCGCAGCAACCTATGACGAGGTGTTTGAAAAATCCGATTATATCACCCTGCACGTTCCCGCAACCAAAGAGACCAAGAATATGATCTGCACCGAAAGCATTGCAAAAATGAAGAACGGTGTTAAAATTATCAACCTCTCCCGCGCGGATCTCGTCAATGCGGCAGAACTGAAAGCCGCTCTTGCCGAGGGCAAGGTTTCGGCTTATGTGACCGACTTCCCCACCGAGGAAGTCATCAACACCCCCGGCGTGGTGGCAATTCCCCACTTGGGTGCTTCCACCGAGGAATCTGAGGACAACTGCGCTGTGATGGCAGCTCGCGAGCTTGATGACTACCTGAAGAACGGCAACATCAAGAACAGCGTTAACTATCCCAACGTAGAAATGCCTCGCTCGGGCGCGGCGCGCATCTGCGTACTGCACCAGAATGTTCCCTCGATCCTGACCAAGATCACGGCGGCCGTTGCCGATGAAGGTCTGAACATCGAAAACATGACCAACAAATCCAAGGGCGAGAACGCTTACACGGTTCTTGACGTTTCCTCTACTCCCTCCGATGATGCGATCGCTCGCATTTCGGCAGTTGAAGGAATCAATAGAGTTAGAGTTATTTAATCTTGAAAATGCAGAGGAAGCCAAAATGGCTTCCTCTCTTTTTCGTCTTTTACATGCATGCCTCATCTGCGGCAGCGATTTTGCACAGCACGTTGCCCACACGGCGCAGAATCATATTGGTTCGGTGGACGGCACGCATCGCACGCGCTTGTTTGCTGTTCCACACCATATAAAATGCGCCTCCCAAAAGAGCGACTCCTGCCACAGAACCCGCCACGATTGCCACTACCTTTTGCATTTGTTTATCCATTCTTTTTTCCTCCTTGCAGAATACTACAAATAGTATGGCAGAGAGTGACAAGATTATACAAAAGAATAAAAAGTTCTCAAACTGTAAAGACGTATATTAAAAATTCAATATTCCTCGCAAGGGCGATTTACTCTTCACCCGTTTTTTGTTTTGCTTTAATTCCTTTGAAGCGGGGCGTCGGGGACGTCGCCCCCTACGAAAGTTGTTTTAGAATCGCCTTTCGCGAGAATCTTTTTCATTTTCAGCCAACAAAAACGCGTGATTCTTTTGATTCCTTGTAGGGGGCGACGTCCTCGACGCCCCGAAAAAACAAGCGGCTTTTTGTAATTGAAAGCAGGCGACCAATGTCCCCCTACGTTGAAAACACATAAAAAGCCCCGCGCGAAGCGGGGCTTTATCTTTAATTTATTGTTTCAATTTTTATAATAATATTCACACCGTGTTTGCTGTAATACGTTATGTTAACATACTGTCCTTCGGCTTCAATAACCGAATTTTTTCACGCTTGGGAATGTCGTATCCGATGGAGCTTTCCATAACAGGGTATGAAAAATTCACTCCGTTGACCGAAAAAGAATCCGCGCCATTGAGATCATATTGGAAATTTTCCACCTCACCTTCAACCGTCGTAGAATTGCGGTGGGCGTATTGGAGCTCGGTATATCGATCGATTATGCTTTGCAAATTGATAAGTGCCAAAACAGCTATGAGGGCAATACAAACAATCTTTCCTACTCCCCATTCCGGAGTTGATCGGGATTTTATCAAGAAGTATATGCAATACAAGGTGACAATCACACTAACAATTAAGAAAAGGATTATCCCTGTTGAAAATACTTTTGTTTCCCAAGCTGTTTCCATAATTATTCAACCTCCTATGTATCTCACTTCTCCGGATCCATATACTTCCAATAAGAAGCGATATAGTTGATGCCCGACCACAGAGTGAAGATCAGCATCAGGATAGAGAGAAGAAGAGATGCGGGCAGGTATTCTGCAAATGCGGGAGCCTCAGGGAGAGCGGCGTAGATGGCGCGCTCGAGGATGCAGATGACTACGCAAGCGATCTGCACGCAGGTCTTGATTTTGCCCAGCATATTGGCGGCAACCACAATGCCTGCCGAGCCCGAAACCACCAAACGGATGGACGTTACCGCGAGCTCGCGGAAGATAACGATCATCACCGTCCAGAAGAAAACGGTGGTAAAGATGCCGTTGATAGCACCGTCGCCCATCACCTTGTAAAGGATGACGAGCAGTGCGCCAATAACCATAAACTTATCTGCCAAGGGGTCAAGGAACTTACCAAAGTCGGTGACGAGGTTGTACTTGCGTGCAATTTTGCCATCAAGCATATCGGTGAAAGCTGCCAAGCCAAAAAGCGCACAGCCCACAAGGTTTGCCCACAGCGCATCGGATGCCATCATAATAACAACGAACACAGGAACCATGCACAAGCGCAAAACGCTGAGCTTATTGGGTAAATTCATCTTCATTTGCATTTCCTCACTTTCTTGTAACGATGTGACCGTACAGGTCGTACTCGACTACCTCGCGCACCTTGACACGAACAAACGAGCCGGGGGCAATTCTTTCCTCACTGCGGAAGTAAACTTTGCCGTCAATTTCGGGAGCATCGGCAGAGCTTCGTCCAAAATGCACCTCGGCAACGGGGTCAAAGTCCTCGCAAAGAACGTCAACGACCGTTCCGATCTTTTCTTTATTGAGCTCCTCGTTGATGTCCATTTGCATCCGCATCAGGATATCCATTCTATCCTGCTTGACCTGCTCGTCGATCTGGTCGGGGAAATCGTAGGCGGGGGTATCTTCCTCGCGGGAGTAGGTAAACACGCCTGCGTGGTCGAATTTCTGCTCTTTTACAAACTCGCAAAGTTCAACGAAGTCTTCCTCGGTCTCGCCCGGGAAGCCAACGATAAAGGTGGTGCGAATGACGATGCCGGGGATCTCGCGACGGAGTTTTGCAACCACTTCGCGCACGGTCTTGCTATCCCCATGGCGGTTCATCGCCGTGAGCATATGGTCGCTGATGTGTTGCAGGGGCAGGTCGATATATTTGAGGATGCGAGGATTGTCGCGCATCTCTGCGATCAGTTCGTCGGTGATCTTGTCGGGATAGCAATAAAGCAGACGGATCCACGGAATAGTCGTCTCCTCGGTAATGCGATGTAAGAGCTCTGCCAAGGAATACTTGCCGTAGAGATCAAGACCGTAGCGTGTAATATCCTGTGCAACAACGGTCAGCTCGCGCACGCCGATGGCTTCGAGCTGCTTGGCTTCCTCGATCAGATCTTCCATCGGGCGAGAGCGGAACTTGCCGCGGATGGACGGGATTGCACAATAGGCACAGCGGTTGTCGCATCCCTCTGCAATTTTGATGTAAGCGGCGTACTCGGGAGTCGTGAGCACACGCTCGCCACCCAAGCGGACGGTGTCTTTATCCTCGTGCGAGAAATACTTTTGCTTGGAGCCTTTTTTCTTCTTTGTTGTTACCGCTTCGATGGCTTCAACAATATTGTGAATACTGCCAACGCCCAGCACGGCATCCACCTCGGGGAGCTCTTTGAAGATCTCCTCGCCGTAGCGTTCTGCAAGGCACCCTGTTACGATGATCGCCTTGAGCTTACGGTGCTTTTTGAGCCACGCGACATCCAGAATATTGTCAATGGCCTCTTGCTTTGCACTCTCAATAAACGCGCAGGTGTTGACGATAATGACATCCGCCTCGATATCCTCGGGGGTGATCTCGTAGCCTGCTTGCAGTATTTCGTGCAGCATCACCTCGGTGTCAAGCTGGTTTTTGGGACAGCCGAGCGATACAAATCCAATTTTCATACGTTTCTTCCTTTGTTTGCTTGAGTTTTGTTCCCTACTATTTTATCATATCCGCCGCATTTTTACAAGACCTTTGCAAAAATTTCCGTCCTCGGGAAAAGAAAACGCGAAAAAGACTTGCTTTTTTCCTTCAAAAATGATATGATATAAGCAGATGGCGTGTGCCGTCAGGCTTTTTTGCAGGAGGACTTTGCTATGCAAAAGAAATACATTCCCGGCATCAATATTCTGGGTGGTGCGGCATACACCGTGCCCGAACAACTGCAAATGCTGAAGAATGTTGGTTGGGGCGCCTTTTTTACCGGTTGGGACAAAACAAAGACCACCGAATGGGCGCGCGAGGCTGACCGTCTCGGTCTTATTTATCAGTCCATTCACTCGCCTTTTTATGAGGTCAGACATATGTGGTTTGCAGGCGACAAGGGCAAAGAGGTTGCCGCCGAGCTGATCGACTGCGTAAAAGATTGCCACGACAATCATATTCCCGTTATGGTCATTCACCCCTTTATCGGATTTGAGGACCACGATCCCACGTGCATAGGCATTGAGAACTACACTCGCGTGGTTGAGGTTGCCGACCGTCTTGGCGTTCGCCTCGGCTTTGAGAATGTTGAGGGCGAAGAATACCTCGCCGCCCTGATGGAAGCCTTTTGGGACTCCCCTGCCTGCGGCTTTTGCCTCGACACCGGCCACGAGCTTTGCTACAACGGTGGCAAGGATATGATGGCTCTCTATGGCAAAAAGCTCTGCCACACGCACTTTAACGATAATTTTGGTGTTTATGACCCCAACATGACTTGGGAAAACGACTTCCATCTGACCATGGGTGACGGTCTTGTGGATTGGAAGGGTGTGATGGATCGCATCGATGCCTCCTCCTACGAAGGCGTCCTTATGTGCGAGCTCACCCGTGGCAATCCCCCTCAGTGGCACACCCACGAGCGTTATGCCGCTATGCCCCTCGAAAACTACTACGCCTTTGCCCTCTCCCGTATGCGCGCCGTTATGGACCGCACGTTGGTATCAAAACCTATTGAGGTGAAATAAGGGGCGCGTTTTTGGGGGAACTTTTGAAAAAGTTCCCCCACACCCCCTCAAAACTTTCCTAACATATTTTCAAAAGTAAATTCGGTACAAACGGATGGACGGTAGAGGCGCTCGCAAAGCGTCGCGCCTTGCTATCGCGAGCTCCCAGGGGCCACCGAGACCCTGGTCGCTAAGAAAGTTGATTTACCTTTGCGCGGGATGCCGAGGATGTCACCCCCTACAAACAAAATTTCAAATTCCCTTGTAGGGGACGACCTCCCGGACGTCCCGCAAAAATAAGCGATTATCGCAACACTTACAGAAAGGAAGCATCAATGAAAAAGGGCAAGCCAAGCGAATGGAAAATCGTGTTCAAAAACGGATTGAAAGAGCTCATCCTTCTGTTTGCTCTCTTGATTGTTGTCGCTGCGGCTACAATATTCCTTGCTACCCTTCTTCCTAAACTTCCCATTGAGGCAATCTTTGTTCTCGCAAGCGTTATTCTGTTTATTCTCTTCGGCGCTATTGCGCTAACAGTATATATCATTAAAGAAGTCAAAAACAAAAATTAACAAATTCACACATAAAGAAAAGAGGAAACAACTATGAAATTAAGTGTTTTAGCAAATCTTTACGGACAAAAGTCTTTGGAAGAGACTCTGCAAATTCTGACCGGTCTTGGTGTTCACACCGTTGAGCTTGGTGCGGGCGGCTACCCCGGCAAGGCTCACTGCAACCCCGAAGAACTGCTTGCTGACGAGAAGAAGTACAACGAGTTCATCGCTCTTCTCAAAAAGTATGACGTTACCGTTTGCGCTCTTGCTGCTCACGGCAATGCTCTGCATCCCAACAAGGAGATCGCCGCTCAGTATGACAAGGACTTCCGCAACGCTGTCCTTCTCGCTGAGAAGATGGGCATTGACACCATCATCACCTTCTCGGGTTGCCCCGGTGACTGCGAGACTGCAAAGTACCCCAACTGGGTAACCTGCGCTTGGCCCGATGACTATCTTGCTATCAAGGAATGGCAATGGAATGAAAAGCTCATCCCCTACTGGAAAGAAGCAGGCGCGTTTGCTTTGGCACACAACGTAACCCACATCGCATTTGAAATGCACCCCGGCTTCTGCGTTTACAATCCCGAAACGCTGCTCGCTCTCCGCGCAGCAGTCGGTCCTGTTCTTGGCGCGAACTTTGACCCCTCTCACCTCATTTGGCAAGGCATCGATCCCGTTGCCGCTATTCGCGAGCTTGAGGGCGCTATCTACCACGTTCACGCAAAGGACACCAAGATCGATAAATACAACGTTGCAAAGAACGGCGTGCTTGACACCAAGCATTACAGTGATGAGCTCCATCGCGCGTGGGTGTTCCGCACCGTTGGCTACGGCAACGACGAGATCTACTGGCGTGACCTCGTTTCCAATCTTCGCCTCTGCGGCTATGACCGCGTCCTCTCCATCGAGCACGAGGATAGCGTTATGAGCATTGACGAAGGTCTGCGCAAGGCTGTTGCTTTCACCAAGAACATCATCATCGAAGAAGAAAAACCCACCACCATGGCTTGGGCGTAAGTTTGTGGAAATGATTGCGGGGAAACCTTTTTTAGTAAAAAAGGTTTCCCCGCACCCTTTCCAAAAAACTTTCAAACAAAAGGAATAGCAAAAGGGATAGCATGTTCGGTCTGCACTTCGTTTTGAAAATATTCCTTGTTGCAGATTTTTGCAGCAAGGAATATTTTAGAACGGCGTAAATTGAGTTTCAATTTACCGCTAACTGTGCACGCCGTTTGCTATCCCTTTATCTCTTGTTATTTCAAGGTAAACAACTCTCTTAGCGGATAGGGTTAGTAGG
>JAZNZC010000074.1:0-60964 GCA_045594745.1 Eubacteriales bacterium | reverse complement strand
CCGCTTTTCATTAAATGAACTGCTGTTAATTTGAACTCTTTGCTGTACTCGTTTCGTTCACCTTTTGGCATAATATACCCCTTTCTACGACTGTCATTTTGTCATTTGCTTTTTTCTTAAATATATTATACCACATTCTCTCCGCTCAGGATGACATGTTGATTGATTGTTTTGTTATAATTGTTCGTTTTCAAAACATGAAAAAACAAGGCAACACCGCTTAAAACGATGTTACCTTGTTCATAATCAATTTATTTTCTATCCACTTCCGCGCGGTCAAAGCGAAGCTTTAGGTGAAACGATTCAGGATAGGAAGTAGCATCAAGCAAAATATCCAACACATAATGCCCGTTTTCCTCTGTGAGTTTGTCAGCAAGCCACCACATTTTCCTCTTGCCCGTCAGATCAATGCTTGTAAGATCAAAACTCTCAGGGAGAATTTTGTAATTGAAAAAGCGTATTTCCTGAACGCAAAAATCAAACATCGCGCCTTTTGCATCAAGCTTCAATGTTAACACATTGCGATCGTATCGACTTTTTTGACCTGCGGATTGATTATAATCAAACGGAAATTCGTAGGCTTCTACCCCCACAACAAATGCGTCATGCAGTCCTTTTTTCCAATACCATTCGGGTGGGTTTTCAGGGTATTCTGTGTGAAACGTTCTTTTCATAAATCCAATTAAAATATCACTCTGAGCCAACGGAAGATGTAAACAAGCAGCGCGATGGCGACCCAAACGAGCGAGAACGCAATGGCTACGCAGAAGAGCGAGAGAAGCGGCAGGTTGACCTGCATCAGGGCATTGACAATGCCACCTTGCAGGTTAAAGAGCATGGTAACGCCTGCAAACGCTGCAACGATGCCCGTATACATCAAAAGAGCGGTGAAGCATCCCTTCAGGTCGGCAAAGCTCAAGGTGATGTGTTGCGCTACCGACAAAATAATGATCATACCCACGATGGAGCGAACGGCATCTTCCTCGAATCTTTCAAACAGCGAGAACAGAAGCGAGAAAACGATGGACGACATTTCCTGCAGGCTCGCGCCCGACTCGACCATTGCGCGAGAGCTATCGAGGTATGCATTCCATTGTGCGGGGAAGCAAAGGTTGAGCACCAAAATCATAACGCCGAGTCCGCTGAAGATGGGGCCAAAGCTGATAAAGAGGTCACCAAACACCGCCCACGGATTTTTGCGGTTGTAGCTGTGTTCCACATAGCCAAGCGTGCGAGAGCGTCGGCTGGGGGGCAGAAGCAGCTTCATATCGGTGATACGGTGTGCAAAGGGGATGCACATCAGGGCGTGTCCCAGCTCGTGCACGGGCGTTCCCACAACCGAGGAAGCATACAGCACTGCCGTTGCGGAGTTGCCCACAAAGTACATAAACGTCTGTCGCGCAAGCCACGCAACAAGACCGCAAACGACCATAACGCCAAGCGTCAAGCCGAGAAGCTGTCCTACATAAATCAAATATTGGTCCATAATTAAATTCCTTTCTTATCAAATTTTCGTGAGGCTGTTTTTAGCCTCCCTCCGAGAGGGAGGTGACGAGTGAAACGAGTCGGAAGGAGCCTGCGCAACTGAGGCGTTTTAATGCACGCGGGCTCCTCCCTACTCCGCGACTTTGCGCGGATCTTCCCTCCTCCCGGAGGAGGGCACCATAAGTGTTCGCCTACAAAAAACAAATTACTTTGGTTACTATAAACAGCTTTAGAATTGACTATCAAAAGCTTCGTTGAGCGATTTTGCAAGTGCCTGCATCCGCTCGGGGGTCACCTTGCAAACGTGGCGGTCGTAGGTCACAAGACCGTTGGTTTCATCCTCAACGTCGCTGACCTGTGTCAGAACCGTGGCACAGAGTCCGCCGTTCTTGATACAGGGAACGATCTCGTCGAGGTAGAGCTTTTCAAGGGCATCCGAGAATGCCTCGGGGGTGTCATAGGTACTGTAACCGTAGTTTTTGTCGAGGTTGAAGGAGTGCCCCTCGATCTTGCAGGAGTATCCGCCAAATTCGGAGAGCACCAAGGGGAGCTTTTTCGCCGCGAGGTCTACCTTTCTGAAATAGATGTGCTCGCTTTGCACGTCACTGCGCAACGTGCGGAACCAACCCGAGGCAGTATCCCAAATGCGTGTGGGATCGGTGGCTTTGAGGTCATCATATACGCTTGACGCATCAAAAAACTGCCCCCATCCTTCGTTGAAGATGGTATAGTAGCAAACCGACGGATGATTGTAAAGCAGTTCTATCACAGCTCTTGCACCGCACTCAAAATCGGCGCGGCGACGCGCGCTAACGGAGTGGAAGAAGCCCCATCTCCATCCCGCTGTCGGGAGCGCGGTATCAAAGATAAAGTTGTAATGACCGCTGTTCATCATATCCTGGAATACGATCATACCCTGCTTGTCGCACTCGTAATAGAACACGTCGGGTTCGATCTTGATGTGCTTGCGCAGCATATTGAAGCCGAGCTCCTTCATTTTGGAAACATCATAACGATATCCATCGGGCGTGGCAGGGGTGTAGATGCCGTCGCTAAAGTATCCTTGGTCGAGAAGCCCATGGAAGAAATAGGGCTTACCGTTGAGCAAAATGCGAGGCTTGCCCGCGACCGTCTTGCTCTCGACGGTGCGCAGAGCAAAGTAGGAATCGATGGAGTCCGCTCCATCGGTGAGGGTAAAGTTGTAAAGGTGCGGATTTTCGGGAGACCAGAGAATGGGATCGTCAATCGCGATCTCGATACAGTCGCCCTCGTAGGTGTAAATTTTGTCGCCCTTTGGCAGATGGAGCGTTACGGTCTTTTGTTTGTTTCCGCCAAGCGTTTCGATCTTTACAGACGAAAGCGTGGGTGTGACGCGAAGCGAGGAGATATAATGCTCGGGAACACCCTCGAGCCACACGGGTTGCCAGATGCCGCTGATGGGCGTGTACCACATTCCGCCGCGCTTTTTGCGCTGTTTGCCGTAAGCAAGCTCGGTGTCAAGATCGTCTGTCACGCGCACGCGCAGAATATTGCTTCCCGTCACGGCGATGTCGCTCACGTCAAACGTGAATGGCAAATAGCCGCCTGCGTGCTCACCAAGATAGGTATCGTTGAGCCACACTTCGGCAATTTGGTCGACCGCTCCAAAGTGCAACAGTACTTTTTCTTTTGTAAAATCTTCAGAGAGTTCAAAAACTTTTTCGTAGATGTATTGTTCGTTCTTCTCGAGGGTTCGATGCACGCCCGAAAGTCTTGTTTCGGGAGAGAACGGAACCTTAATAGAACCAATAGGGGTCAGGCTCCCCTTTTTTTCAATGCTGATATCCCAATCTCCGCAAAGCGAGTGGTAAGACGCACGTTTCATTTGCGGGCGGGGATATTCTCTTGCCCACTCGTCTCCCTTTGCGGTTTCTTCAAAAGGGGTTTTCATCTCCACTGTACGAACTCTTTTTTTAGGACGCAGAATAACCAACAGAACCGTCAGCACTGCCGCTACAACGAGCGCGGCGAGGAAAATGTTTTCGTTGGGAAGGAAAGAAAAGGTTCCATCGTTGTTTGCAACGAGCTCGGCATTGGCAAGAACCCAGCTACCGATCTTCGGGCCTACAACACCGGGGATAAGTACCTGCGAGCAGATGCGCACGCCCTGGAGCATTCCCGCTTTGCCGTCGGGGGTGAGGTCACGGATCTTCGCACCGAACACCGCCATTCCGCAAAGGTAGCCGCACATCATAAAGAGAGAGCCAACAAACACAAGGGCTGTTCCCCTGAACAGGTACAAAAGAACGTAACCCGTCATCAGGGATGCAAGCGCGATAAAGCCCGAGAAATCAAAGCCTTTCTTATCATAAACCTTGCCCCACAGCGCAGTAGCGACCGATGCCAGAATAATGGCAGGCGCCATAATAAAGACGTAATCGGTCATACCAAGCGACTTTTCATAATAAATGATGAGGTAAGGCATAAAGATCTGAATGGAAATGTTAAAGAGAATAAACGCAATCAGATAGAAATACAGCGAGCCGTTTCTCTTAACGGTAGAGGGACGGAAGCCGTAGATGAGGTTTTGGAAATATCCCGTTTCGGACTTGACGCACTTGGGCGAATCCTTGATCAGGAAAATGCCAAGAATACCAACCACAAGAACAACGCCACCGATGATGGCAAAGATCCATACCCAGCTTTCTGCCACGGTCAGATCGAAGAACATAAAGCCGCCAAACACAACGAGAATGGCAACCAGCGGCATCATAGAATTGATACCCTCGGCAGCTCCGCGATTGGTGCTGTCGGTGCTGTCGGTCAGCCACGCGTTGAATGCCGCATCGTTGGCGGAAGAGCCAAAGAAGGTCATCACACAGTCAAGGATGATAACAAGCGACACCGCAACCGCAGATGCGTTTGTCGCAAGCCACACGGTGGGGTCGGATTGATCCACGCGAATGAAGCAGAAGCCGAGAATGGAAATGCCCCACAGGATGTAACCCGCGCACATAAAGAGCTTTCGCTTACCAACGCGGTCGGAAAGAGCACCGATGAGGATGGTGGTCAGCGCGGCAGAGATCGCACTCGCGGCAACCATTGTGGAAATATCGTCAGCGGTCGCGCGGAACATATTGTAGATGAACACGTTGAGATACATATTCTCCACGACCCACGCCACCTGACCGATGAGGCTGAACAAGGTCAGCGCACACCAAAAACGAGGGGAAAGCTTGGTTTTCATAAGAGCCTCCTGTTAAATTGAATGGTCTTATCTATTATTATAGCATATTGTGAGAAACTTTGCAAGAGGGGAAAGAAAAGTGCAGAGAAAGGAAAGTGCGGAGTGCAGAATGCAGAGTGCAGAGTGAAATGATTTTTATGGGGGCGCCCCTCCGTCGCACGCCCTCTAACGATGATTGTAAACAAAAAAATCAGCCTGTCATCCTGAGCGAAGTCGAACTTCTGCGGGTTGAGCGCAAGCGAACAAGCAGAAGCGCGAGCCAAAAGGCGAAGCGGGATAGCGCTTTACTCTAAAGGACAGTTTTACCTACTGGCAGAAAAAAACAGAAACCGCAGATTGATTTTCTGCGGTTTTTGTGCTATAATATTTGTGCTATAATAAGAACTATGAACAAACACCTATAAATTTGTTAAGCAAAGTTGAAACTTGCGATAAAGCTGAACAACAAATAAGAATTTGTAAATTCCTATCGAATGAAACATGGGTAATTTTGTAGAGGTATAAAATGAACAAGATTATTTCGGATATTTCTGACTATATTTTTATTTCTGACGAGCCTGAAAAAGTTGACGCCATCTTTCTGCCCGGCGGCTCACACCCTGAGCAACCTGAATATGCTGCCGAGCTTTATCGCAAGGGATATGCGAAGTGGCTTATTCCGTCAGGTGGAGTTAGTGTTAAACGGGATAAATGGCCCGGTGTTCGCTCAAAGGCAGATATATACAATGGCGACTATCAATCTGACTGTGAGTTCTTTACAGATGTATTTGTTAAAAATGGTGTGCCTGCTGATGCAATTATTGGAGAAGATAAGTCAGGTCATACTCGTGACAATGCTTTCCTCTCCCGAAAAGTCGTTGACGAAAAAGGATTAAAGATAAAGACAGCTTTGATTGTCTGCAAGGCATTTCACGCTCGGCGTTGTCTTATGCTTTATCAAATGGCATTTCCCGATGTTCAGATAAAGGTATGCCCTGTTCATTGTTTCGATATAACAAAAGACAATTGGCATATGACTGAACAAGGAATAGACCGTGTTCTTGGCGAACTCGCCCGATGTGGCAATCAGTTTGTTGACGACGTGAAGTCTTATCTATTATATCTTAAATACAATCAGTAAGATAAAAGAACTCATCAAATTCTTGTTTGTTGAGAAACACTAATGCGCTGAGCGACGAAAAGCCTCCCTTTACACAAGGGAGCCTTTTTATGTTCACCTATGACTTGTCAATTTTCCTGACAAGCACTGCATTTGTGTGCACAAATGCAAAACACGGCATACCTCTTTCGAGATATGCCGCATTTTTTGAAAACTGTCCTTTAGGGCACACCCCTATCTCGTAACGAGTTTTGGTGGCTTGCCAACGGGATGTTACATCGATACAAAAAGCCACCCAAATTTGTTAGGAGATCCCTGCGGCGCTTTGGCGCCTTGGTTTTTCCTCGCTCCTCGCTCGAAAAAACCTCGACAAGCTCAGGATGACAGGTTGGTTGTTTGGCTTACAATAGCCGTTCGTTTTTGATTATTTATCTGCAAATAAAAACATTTCATCTATCGTTAAAAAACGCCATTATCCGCTTGCAATGTTGGGGTTTTGTGGTATAATGGAAATAACAAACCACACATTTTTTAACAAGGGGGAACATATGAAAAACAGAATTTTCAAAACAATTATTGCAATTTCGGTCTCGGTTCTTTTCATCATTGCGGCAGAGTTTTGCGCTGCAAGGTTTGTTTACCTTTCCCCTTCCTGCTATTCGGATAATGACACCCTGACAAACCAAGAAAATTACTTTATTAAAAAAATCGCATTGGAATGTGTAGAAGCGCGCCTTTCGGTTTTTGCAGATTCAAATAGCGGCATATATAATTCTATTCAACTTGACAACGACCAAAACAACCGCAAACGCGTTTTAATTTTTATCAACCACGATTTTATGGATAGCATCCGAAAAGAGGATGACGAATATATCGTCCGTGTACAAACCTATGGAATGGAATCGGTATCAGATGATTGTGTATATGAAATTCATCTATCAAACGAATTTGATGTGACCTTTTTCGGTCTCGACCCGTAATGTAAAACAATATACTCTAACGGACACCCTTGCGGGTGTTCGTTTTTCTACACTCCATTATTTCTTCCATTTCTATTGACATCCCGCCAAAAACTGTGGTACAATAATCACAGAACAAAAACATTTATGGGATTTTGCAAGGAGACTATTATGAAACGCAAAACAAACGGATTTCATCACCTCGCGCTCAAATGCGAGGGGGTTGCACATTTTGAGAAAACCATCCGCTTTTATCGCGATCTGCTCGGTATGGAGACCGTTCGTGAATGGAAAACCAACGAGGGGCTCCCTTGCATGATGCTCAACACCGGCTCAGGCGTGCTTGAGATCTTCTCCAATGCTCCCGACACACTCGGGCAAGGCGCGCTCCGCCACATCGCGTTCGCCGTCGATGACGTGGACGACTGCATCGAGACCGTCCGCGCGGCAGGCTATCAAATCACGATGGAGCCCACCGACATCTGCATCCCGTCCGATCCCCCCTACCCTGCTCGCATCGGCTTTTGTATTGGCCCCGTAGGCGAGGAGATCGAATTCTTTCAGGAAAAATAAAACCACAAAATAGAAAGGCACATCTATGCGTATTCTTGCCCTTGGTGACGTTGTTGGACACGTTGCCATTGATTATCTTGCGGACAAGCTTTGGGCGTTCCGCTCGAAAGAAAAAATTGATTTTTGCGTTGCAAACGGAGAAAACGCCACCGAAATTCGCGGCATTTCCGCCGCCGATGCCGAGGCTCTTCTTGGCACGGGCGTTGACCTCATCACGCTTGGCAACCACGCGTTTGGCATGAAAGATATTTATTCCTATCTTGATGCCAACGAGCACTCTATCATCCGCCCCGCCAACTACCCCACCGACGCACCGGGAGTGGGTTACACCATTTGCGACGTGAACGGCTGGAGAGTGCTTTGCATCAACGTAAGCGGACGCGTTTATCTCGATCCGCTCGCCTCTCCCTTTGATACCGTCGATCGCATCCTTGACAGAGAGGACGGTCGTTATGATGTCGCCCTGCTCGACATCCACGCCGAAGCCACCAGCGAAAAGTTGGCTCTCGGTCGCTATTTTGACGGACGAATTCAGGTTCTGTTCGGCACGCACACGCACGTTCCCACCGCCGACGAGCAGATCCTGCCCCACGGCTCGGGCTATATCACCGACCTCGGTATGTGCGGTCCCGTTGACGGTATCCTCGGCACCGATCTCGATGCCGTCATTCACCGCTTCCGCACCCTCATGCCCACGCGCTTCTCTGTCGCTTCGGGCGATGTGAAGGCACAAGGCGTCATCTTTGACGTTGACGAGGGCGCGAAGACAGTCCGCAGCGTAAGAAGAATTAGTTTCTAAAGTGTATGCGGGGGAAACTTCTTGAAAGAAGTTTTCCCCCGCACCCCCTTCAAGAACTCTCGCACAAATATATCAAAAGAGAATTCCCAGCACACGGACGGACAGTCGGCGCAAGTCACAAGGACTTGCTTTTGCTCTCGCGAGCGGCTAGGGTAGCGAAGCGGCGGGGCGGCAATGAAAAACACCACAGTGTGGTGTTTGAACCGCACCGTGACCGAGCCGCAGCGTGACCCACTAACCCTACTCGCTAAGAGAGTTGTTTTGCGTTGTAGGGGACGTAGCGTAGCGGCGCGAGGGGAGTGAATGACACCACGGTGTGGTGTCAGAGCCCGAGCGTGACCGAGCCGCAGCGAGAACCTCGGCGTCCCGCCTCTAAAGATAATAGCAAAACAAACCCTCTGTCTGTCATTTTGAGCGAAAAAATCGCACTGCGATTTTGTAGTCGAAGTTTTACCTCGCTCTCCGCTCGGTAAAATTTCGACAAGCTCAGGATGACATATAGAAATATTACTTGTTTTGATCCTGAGATGTTAAAAATGCAAAATTTCACAGTCACCCGTGATTTTTGAGATATAAAATCTGTCTATTATGGTGCGGTTGGTTTTATCCGGCAACCGATTATCTTCTTGCAAAGAAAGGACTCAAAATGGTAAAAAAGATTTTAATTTTATACTACCTTTTCGGAGCAATATTCCTTCTGGGTATTGCGCTTTCTTTCATTAGTATGTGGTTACACCCTCGAAACAGCGAAGATATGAATTACGAAGAGCTTCAACCCGAGCTGTTCACTCACGAGGATATTTCGGCGGTTTTGATAAGAGACGATCTACAACAGATTTATGTTTGCTACAACGATGCGGCACACGTAAACACATATAACGCCTCGGGCGAATTCCTTTGGGCTGTTGCCACACCCTATTCCGGAAATGTTGATTTTGTACTTTTAGAAAATAATTTGGTGATTGACGGCTCTGAATATGCTTACATCTACAATGCAGAAAACGGCGCCTTTGTTGCCAAAAAGAATACAGAAGAGGTGCTTTGGGAACGTGATTTTGATGACGAATATAGTGGAACTCCCGCCCCCGGAGATATTTATTTTGATTCATTTCAAGTTTACAAAATAGCAGAAGACGGTAGCGAGATTACACTTGTTGCAAGGCCGTATTGGTATCGGTTTGTAAATCCTCTGTTCTTTATGCTATTTACATTTGCCGCCGCTATTGGAATCATTGTTTTGATCGTGTGGCAAACAACGGCAGATTATAGAAACGTACAAAGGAAATACACCGTTGACGGGCAAAGAGTCACCGCAGGACATCCTCGTGCGAGATTTATCCAAAAGTATTTCAAAGTCGTCTCTGTCGTTCATTTAGTATATGCGTTTTTGAATGTTCTCTTTGGTATTTTCCTCGATGGCATCCTCTGCATTGGCATCGTTCCTCTCACACTTCATCTTATCGTTTCCAATGTTGTTTTCACAAATATGCTTAACCAAAATCATCTAACTGATGACGAAAACAAAATTATGAATTACTGGACTTTCGCACAAATTGTTTCCTTCATCATTGCTGTTGCTTCTGTCTTTGTTGCGGCAGCACTGAATTAAAAACATCCTCTTGCAAAGGAGCTCTCATTATGAAATACATCCCCTATGTGAACATAAAACAAGGCTCGGCATCGATTTGCCGATTTTCCAACGGCAACACGTTGCCCTTGGTACAGCGTCCGTTTGGCATGGCGCCTTTCTGCCTGCAATCGGATGCGGGCGGCGGTCGTTGGTTCTTCCACCCCGACCACCCTTGCACTGAAGGCATCCGTCTGACGCATCAGCCCAGCCCTTGGCTTGGCGAATACGCCACCTTTTTGATGATTCCGCAAAACGACGTTATCTCCAACAACGCGCCCGGTGCGTGGTCGGGATACCGTCCGCGCGAGTCGGTCTTTCGTCCCGATTATCTCAAGGTGACCTTCCTGCGTTCCAACTGCACTTTCGAGCTCACCCCCACCGATCGCGGCGGCGCGATTCGTCTGACCTTTGGCGATGACCGCGCGTCGGTTCTCTCGTTCCTGCCCGTCACGGGCAACTATGCCTACCGCTACGATGCCGCCACCCACACGCTCATTGGCACAAACGATGCCACCGGCTCAGGTGTGGCTGTCAATTTCAAGTCCTACCTTGCCGTCAAGTTTTTGGGCGACGTGGTCGACGACGAAAAGGTGATCATTCAAAGCGGAAAACACACCACAAACACGCATATTCCGCTCAAGAGTCGCGTGGTTGAAGCGCGCATTGGTTTTTCCTACATTAGCGAGGAGATGGCGCTCGCGACCATCGAGCGCGAATGTGGTTCTCGTTCCTTTGACGAAATCCGCGCGGAAAGCGAGGACGTATGGGAAGAAATGCTCCACCGCGTTGAGGTCACGACCGAGACCGAGGACGAGATGAAAACCTTTTATTCCTGTCTGTGGCGCACGTTCCTCTTCCCGCAAAAGGCGTACGAATTGGATGCCGACGGCAAGCCCGTTCACTACGTTCCCGCCACAGGCGAGGTTCGTCCCGGCTATCGCTACACGAATAACGGATTTTGGGACACCAGCCGCACGGTCTATCCCCTCTTTACGCTCACCGCGCGCGCGGAATTTGCCGAGATGCTCGAGGGCTTTGTTGGCGACTACGAGGAGTCGGGTTGGCTACCCCGTTGGCTCGGGTTGGGCGAGATCGGATGTATGCCCAGCACACTGATCGACAGCGTGATCGCTTGCGCCGCCGTCAACGGAATTGGCAAAAGGAAAACGCTCGAAAAGGCACTTGAGGGTATGCTTCATCACGCCAACAACGAGAGCGAAAATCCCATTTACGGTCGCAACGGCGCGCTTTCCTACTGCAAATACGGCTACGTTCCGCGGAACGAGCAGAGAGAATCTGTCAACCTCACGCTTGACGCCGCCTATGGCGACTGGTGCATTGCCACCGTTGCAAAGGTTCTCGGGCGCGACGACCTGGTTGACGAATATATGGCGCGCTCCAAAAATTATAAAAATCTGTTCGACCCCGAAACCGGCTTTATGCGCGGTCGCGATACAGACGGCAAGATGGCAGAGAACTTTGACCCCTGCACTTGGGGCGGTGAGTACACCGAGGGCTCTGCTTGGCAGAACTCGATGTTCGTGCCGCACGATGTCGAGGGTCTTGCCGACCTCTACGGCGGAAAGGAAAAGTTCATCGAAAAGCTCGACGAGCTCTTTGCCACGCCCCCTCGCTATCGCGTATTCGGCTACGGCAACGAGATCCACGAGATGACCGAAATGGCTGCCGCCGACTTTGGTCAGTGCGCCATCTCTAATCAGCCGTCCTTCCATCTTCCCTTCCTCTACGCCGCCCTCGGCGAGCAGGAAAAGACCGATTATTGGGTAACCAAGCTCTGCCGCGAGGCCTTCTCTTGGCATAACGACGGATTCCCCGGCGACGAGGACAACGGCACCACCGCCGCTTGGTACGTCCTCGCCTCCCTCGGTTTCTATCCCCTCTGCCCCGGCCACAAAGAGATGATTAAGTGCAAGCAGCAGGTGAAGAGTTATAGAATCAATCAGTGAGGAGACGCAGGGGGTGCTTTTTGAAAAAAGCGCCCCCTGCACCCCCGCAAAAACTTGCTGACAAGGGTCTATCAAAAGAAGTCCGCAGTGCACCAACAGACGGTCGACGCGAGCGCAAGGCTCGCTTGTGCTACCGCTAACTCGCAGGGACCACCGAGACCCTGCTCGTTAAGAAAGTTGTTGGAACTCGGTAGGGGACGACGTCCCACAAAAAATTATAGCAAATTTGTCACACAAAGGATTTTTATCAAAATGGAAAATGCTTTTATTGTTTTAACGACAATCTACATTATGGTGTTTGTCGTTCATCTTATCGATGGAAATATGATCGGCAGACAGGATGGCGTTCGCGCCAACAGCAATTATATGATTTTCTTGCCAGCCTTTGTTGCCTTGTTGTTTTTCTTTTCACGTCGAAAGAAATATAACGTTTGGAGCACCTTGGCGCAAGCTGTCACATTGTTGTATTTGATTTTTACACTTGTTGTTCAATTTCTTAACGCAAATGTTATTTTGAATTGCTATAAACCCATTTTGGTATCCTTTGTTATCATTCATTCGATATTATATGTGTGCTTGTTTATCGACATTGTAATATATGACCGCAAGCATCATACGCGACTTTGACATACACAGTAGGGCGGGGGCTTGCTCCCGCCGCCTAAAAAGTTATATACCAACAACCGGCTTTGGCTGCCGCGAGCGGCTAGGTGGCGAAGCGGCGCGAGGGGAGTGAATGACACCACGGTGTGGTGTCAGAGCCCGAGCGTGACCGAGCCGCAGCGAGACCCGCCAAGACCCTATCCGCTAAGAAAGTTGTTTGACTTTGGTACGGGCGAACACAATGGTCGCCCTACAATGATATTTTTCTGTTATTGTGGGACGTCGAAGGCGCCGTCCCCTACCGCAAATTTAATATTCACCGTCGGCGCGATTCACGAATCGCCCGTTTTTATTTGCGGTATTCGTTTGTTGGCGGGGCATCGAGGACGTCGCCCCCTACAAAAGTTGTTTACCTTGTGTAATTTTAGCACACGCAAGATTTTGTTAAAATGATAGATTGTTGATGAGCCAAGGGAAAGATTCCTCGTAGGGATGCGACATTCTTAGCGCTCCGAAAAGCAGCAAACCAAACAGTCATCCTGTCATTCTGCATTTTTCTATTGACACGGCTTGCTATCTATGTTATAATAAATTGAAAGGTGGTGACAACATGAACAAAACTTTACTTTCTCGTCAAGAATGCCAACAAGAGGCCTTGAGGAAAGCAAAAGGCACAGTTCTCATTCGTTCCGCTTGGTTGGTTATAGCCACAATACTTCTGGCACCGATGATTTCAGCCGCTTTTGGTGTTTTGGCTCCTCTTTGGGGCTTGAGCATTCCGCTTATTGTACTGTCATTCGTTTTGCTCTTTTTGTTTACGTGGTATTTAGCCAAGGGCGTCATTGGGCTCATCTCAATCTCGCGTGGCGAATTTTCTATTATGAAGGACATCGTTTCTCGAAAGGTTGCAGGTGAAGCAGAGCGTTATCGTCGACTTCCGGTCAACGTGTTGTATTTTTCCGTATACGGCAGATACGTATGCAAAAAGACCTATTTTGACCTCGCCTCGGAAGGTAACGAATTTTACGTTGTTATTCTTAACAACAAGAAAAAAACAATTGTGGCGTGCTACCCCGTCGCCCTTTACGACTGCAAAGAATGCAACTGATACCAATTTCAAAACACGAATATAAAGAATTGAAACGGGCGACCAGCGGTCGCCCGTTGTTGTTTGTAATTGTCTTTCGCGTTCGGGATGTCGAGGGCGCCATCCCCTACCAAATCTCAACAACATTCTTAGCGCGCGGGATCTTGGTGGCGCCCACGCGCTTGCGGCAGCAAAAGCGAACCTTGCGTTCGCGCCATCCGTCTGTCCGTGAACAAACAAGTTTATTTAGATATTTGTTGTGTGCAAGTTCTTGAAAGGGGTGTGGGGAAAACTTCTTGCAAGAAGTTTTCCCCACAAAAAACGCCTCCCCCACAAACACAAAAGGGAAAAACCGGAATGGTTTTTCCCTTTTGTTTGCATTTATCGGAAGCCGTTAGGCTGTTATTTCATCACACTAGAATATATGATAAAATCCGTTTTGGATCGGAGAGGAATTATTTTGCATAATCAACGGTTCTTGTCTCGCGAATCAGATTCAGCTTGATTTGACCGGGATATTTTACTTCATCTTCAATCTTCTTTGCCATTTCGCGGGCGATGAGCTTCATGCCTTCGTCGTTAACGAGTTCGGGCTTGACCATTACGCGGATCTCACGTCCTGCCTGAATGGCGAATGCTTTGTCGACGCCTTGGAAGCTTGCGGCGATTTCCTCGAGCTTTTGCAGGCGCTTAATGTAGTTTTCCATATCCTCGCGGCGTGCGCCGGGTCTTGCTGCAGAGATAGCATCTGCTGCCTGAACGAGCACTGCGATGATGGTTTGGGGCTCCACATCATTGTGGTGCGCCTCGACTGCGTGAAGAACCTCAGGGCTCTCCTTATACTTTTTGAGTGCGTTAACACCCAGCTCTACGTGCGAGCCTTCCATATCCTGTGGGAAAGCCTTACCGATATCGTGGAGAAGGCCTGCGCGGCGTGCGGCGGTTCCGTCAACGCCAAGTTCGTCTGCCATGATACCTGCCAGCCATGCCACCTCGATGGAGTGCTGCAGTACGTTTTGCCCGTAGCTCGTGCGGTAGCGCAAGCGACCGAGCAGTTTGATCAATTCGGGGTGGATTCCGTGTACGTGAACCTCAAAGGTTGCACGCTCACCTGCCTGCTTGATAACGTTTTCAACTTCCTTGCGGGATTTTTCAACTGTTTCTTCAATGCGAGCGGGGTGGATTCGACCGTCGGAGATCAGCTTTTCGAGTGTCAGTCTTGCAATTTCACGTCTGACGGGGTCAAAGCCCGAAATTGCAATGGTCTCAGGGGTATCGTCGATAATAAGCTCGACGCCCGTGAGCGTTTCCAGCTTTTGAATGTTACGTCCTTCACGTCCAATGATGCGGCCTTTCATTTCCTCGTTGGGCAATGCCACAGCGGAAACGGTCGCTTCGGTTACGTGATCGGCGGCGCATCTCTGAATTGCCAGGGACAACAGATTGCGTGCCTTGCTGTCGGCTTCTTCCTTGAACTGTGCCTCGAGCTCGTCCAGCTTTTGAGCCATATCGTGTCTGGCTTCAGATTCCACACGCGAAATAAGCTCAGCCTTGGCTTCCTCGGCGGTATAGCCGGAGATTTCTTCGAGACGGGTCAGATGTTGTGTCAGAACCATTTGAATCTGTTCCTTGACAACGTCGTTTGCCTTCAGCTTTTCGTCCAGTTGTTCTGTTTTGCGTTCCAATGCTTCGGTCTTTTTGTCAAGATTTTCTTCCTTTTGCACCAAACGGCGCTCTTGACGGGAAATTTCAGCGCGACGCTCTTTGAGATCACGCTCGGTCTCGTTACGCAGGCGAAGCACTTCTTCCTTACCCTCAAGGAGAAGCTCTTTCTTTTGGGCCTCAGCGTTCTTGTGTCCTTCTTCAACGATGCGTTTTGCTTCTTGCTCAGCAGAACCGATCTTCTTCTCACCGATGTTCTTTCGGACGAGGAAGCCGATACCGCATCCAACGACAATCGCGGCCGCTACAGAGACAACCAGAACCCATAAATGTACCATTCTTACACCTCCCTTTTCTTATTTTGTTTTCAAGATGTATGAAAAAACAAACTCTTACCGAGTGTATCATACTCTATTTATTATACACAAAAAAAGAGGCGTTGTCAAGGGCTTATTGGGATTTTGTATATAAAGAAATGTATATAATTATAAGAGAGCGGAAACGAAAAAAATTAACAATACACATTACCGCTTGAGCGGACGACCGATGGTCGCCCCTACTTTGAAACATAATTTTTGTTACCTTTATGGAGAGATCTGTTATTTCTCTGATTTTGGAGTCATTACCTCAAGCATCATTCTTGCTCCTAAGCGAAAAGCATATACGAATATATCTCGCTCGTTGATATCCGTCAGTTCGGAATAGCAATCATCGAACTTTTCAAGTGTTTCTTTTTGCTTTTCGCTTAGCGTAGCGTGTAGATTGTCGTGATGTTCAGCAATGTATTTCATCAGTTCCTTTGTCTCTTTTGTCACTTCCCGACACCCCTCGTTCGGACAAACATTGCCATACCATAGTTCTTCTAATATACTTCTCATTTTAATGCTCCTTTTTTGTGTTTTTAATAGGAAAATGCCCTTTATAAAAATAATTATATCACATTTTGAGATAAAAGTCAATATCTCAAGGCGAGATATGTTATTATTTTTTATAACCACTTGAAGGAGAAAAGATATGCGTATTAAAGATTTACGAGAAGATCACAACTTAACACAGACAGCTGTCGCAAAATATCTAAACATAAAACAGAACACATACTGTCAGTATGAAAATGGACAAAGACAACTCCCCCTACCTCACCTTGTTGCATTGGCCAAGCTTTATCAAACATCAACTGATTATATTCTGGGATTGACAGACAAGAGAAATCCTTATTCTTAAAATCCCCCCAAAAACAGCTTCATTTATTCCCTCTTTTTTCTTTTCGTGCGAGTGCTTTTTGGAAGGGGTGCGGGGGAAGGCTTTTTCGGGAAAAAGGTTCCCCCGCGTCCTTCTTTCAAAAAACGCACAAAAAAGGCGCTGCCCTATCGGTCCGCCCCTATTTTGTAAGCGGTGTATAAATTACTTATACTTACGCTTTCTGGCTGCTTCAGACTTCTTCTTACGCTTTACGCTCGGCTTCTCATAGTGTTCTCTCTTGCGAAGCTCGGTGAGGATGCCTGAACGGGCGGTTGCACGCTTAAAGCGACGAAGAGCGCTATCCAAAGATTCGCCTTCCTTAACTCTGATTTCTGCCATTTTCTTATCCCTCCCCTCAACCGGTTATACAAGAAATGTTCGCGCGGATATCCCTTGCGCGAAATTATCCTTGAAAATTATACACGATTTTTGACCGATTGTCAAGTCTTTTTTCAATTTTTTTGATTTTTATTTTTTCTCGCCCAAAATTACGGGCGGACGGCGCAGCTGTTCGTCGGCGGCGATGGCTTGCGGCAAGCACTTGGAATACAGCACCGCGGATGCGCTTTCGAGTTCAAACTGTCGCAGGGCCTCGGGCGTGGTTGGCAGATCGGTCTGCCGCGTGACGACACATAAATCACTTGTCCGACGCACCGATGCCAGAAAGGTTCTTCCCACCTCGTTTGCCGCGAGCAGGCGGACATAGGACACAGGCGCGCGAAGATCCTCTTCGGTCACGCGCAGCAGTGCCGAGAGAACGCCGCGGCGGATGCGTGCATCGGGATATTTTTTGGTGGCGCAGAGCGCCCAAAACGCATCGAGTGTAGCCGCTTTTGGGGCGGCATCACAAATGCGTCCCGCAAGACCGCCGCCAAGCCCCGCATACTTTTCGAGCTCCTTTTGCGGCGTCAAAGCCAACATTCCAAGCACTAAGCCCTCCGCGTTTTTAAGACTCGCAGGTGCACGTTTTGCCCTTTCCTCGCGCCGCGAGACCTCTCCGCAAACGTCGGGGAGATACGGCATAACGGCTTCGATCTCCTGCGCTTCCCACACTTGTCGCAGGGCGGTGGCAGAAGGAAAATTACCCTCGGTGATGTCTTTGTCGGCGTATCCACTCCCCTGCCTTTTAACGGTGACGGGACGAATAGCCGATCCGAGCTTGCGAATGGCACGCAGATACGAGATGGCAAGGATGTCATTGGGCGCACACGCGGCGTCCACTCCCGACAGTTCGGAAAGAAGCGCAAAATAAGCACTCGCCGTGCCGCCCTCGCGCTCGGTTGCCTCGGCGTACGCCGCTTGGAACTCTGCCGAATCTGCCACCTCGGCGTAACGCGAAAGAAGCGATAAGTCCCCCGTCTCCGAGCCAAACCAGACCTCATCCACGCCAAGGCGCGAAAGGATCTCCACACCTGCGCGGCCAAAAAACTCCGCGCTCGATGCCGCATACGGGAACGGCAATTCGACCACAGCATCCGCTCCGCTCGAGACCAAGATCTCGGCTCTCGCGTGTGGAGACAACACCGCAGCCTCTCCGCGTTGCACAAAATTGCCGCTCATCACGCAGATGATGGCTTCCGCTCCGCACTCTCTCGCGCGGTCTATTAAATATTGATGCCCCCCGTGGAACGGGTTGCATTCGCAAATAATACCAATGGTTTTCATAGAGTCTTTTTGTGGGGAAAACTTCTTAAAAGAAGTTTTCCCCACACCCCTTTCAAGAAATCTCTAACAAAAGGTTTATGGATGTAAATCGATAGATACGGACAGACGGTCGGCGCAAGATGCGCTCGCGTTCCGGTAGGGACGGCGCCCTCGACCTCCCTTGAAAGAAAACGATTATCAAAAAGCAAAAATGCTATATGTCATTCTGCACTCTTTTTGTCGCCCACTTTTATCTTCTATTCGCAAGCCACGCAACAATGGTCATAAGAAAGCCGAACAAACCGCCGGCCGCCACGCCAACCAGCCACCACGGTATGCCAAGAATAATTTCGGCAACTGCCGCAAACGAAAAAGTAACAAGTAGGGTTATGATCGATATAACGAGTATAAACCCAAGCGTCCAAAAAACGCCAAAGAAAACGCTTGTAAACAGGAACATAAGGATGTAGACAGATGCAGGAGTTTGAAAGCTCAGCTTGAGCGTTCTCTCCTCTTTTGTCAGGCGGCGAAGCTCTGCGCTTTTGGCGGCGGCTGATGCCAACAGACTGCGCTCCTCTGCCGTGCTTTCTTCTTGCGAAAAATGAAAAACGGCAGAAAAATTTGTTTTTCCGCGTCGGTCGAAGGAGCAAGACCAAATGTCGGTCTCTTCCTCGGGTGTCTTGCGGAAAACGGTGCCGCACAAATAGTTTTCGGTGATCTTCTTTTCTCCACCTCGGCAAGCGGCACGGCAATAGATATGGTGCGATGCGTATTTTTCAAAGCCGACGAAAAAGCTTTCGCCAAAGGCGTTCATCAAAGACAGGCGACGGAAGGGGGCTTTTTTGCAAAAATGCGGATATTCCCCCTCAAAGCCGCGCAGACGCATTTGAACGGTAACAAACCGCTTATGCTCCTCAAACTGCTCGGGTGTGCAATAGAACTCCCACTCCTGCGGAAGCCCTTCTTGTGATGCCTCAAACGCTTCAAACAGCTCTCGCCACATCGGCTCGTAGTATTGCTTGGACAATTCGCGAAACAGCTTTCGGCGTTTGCCTGCGCATTGCGTCACCGCAAGCTCTATATCATGACGGCGCGCAAATGCAAGAAACGCCTCGGGGATTTGTTTGGATTGTTCGCTTGAGAAATACTCTACAATATCGCGCAGAACAAGCTCGCGTTCGTTGGCAATTCCCTTTTGAATATGCTCTGCAATTCCTCGGGCATATTGCGCCAAAAAGTCCCACGGAGTGCCAACCATAAACAAAAAGTAATCGGTGGCACAGGCAGCGTGAATGGGAGAAAGTCGCATTTCGGCGTGCGAAAACGGCATTGAGATGATCGTTTCTTCTTCCACAAACTCCAACAGATAACCTTCCTCTGTTTTGGAAAGCTCTATGTGATCGGGTAAATAGAATTTTTCGCCGCCTATTTGGGCATTGCAAAAAACGATGTGGTGATAGGTGGCTACGCCGCCAACGCTTAAAAGAACATTCTCTCCTTCTTGACGCAGGCACAAGGGCAAATGGTCGGCAAGCTCGGCGGCCTCCTCGCGGGAAATGCCCAATTCTTCTGCCACGCGCAAAAAGGTAGCTACTCTTTCTTCATCTTGTGCAATGCTGCGATCTTTTACATCTTGCAAAAAGCGACGGCTTTCCTCCACGGGAGTCTCGGGAGTGGCAAGGTGACCGAACTCTTCTGTCAATCCATAAATCTTTAACTGCTTTTTGAGTTGTTTGCGGTATTTCTTTTCACTCTTGATGTGAGCCAAACTCCACCAAATGCAAGCAAGTGCATTTTGCTTTTCATCATAAAATTGCACAGCGTCGACCTCCTTGCTGTTTTATCTATAATCATTATACCACAAACACCGGAATTTGTCAAACCGGTTTTGGATACGCAAAAAGTTTTCCACAGCCTTTTTCTTCTAATGCGCAAAACTGTGGAAAACTCTGTGGATTATGCGGAAAACCCATATTTTGCTACCATTATTCGCCTTTTTTCGTGCATTTATGCAGAAAATGCTGTGGAAAACTTTCCCCGAGGATGTTCTTTTCTTACAATCTTTTATAAAGGTATTGATTTTTTGCGAAAAATCCGTTATAATGGTACAAGAAAACGCATCAGGCGGACATCAAAACCGCAGAAAGGGGGCTTGCCCGTGAATGAGATTGAACTGAAGGCGCTTCTTGCCGAAGCGGTGCGCGATGCTGATCTGCATCCGCACGAGATCCCCGCGATCGATCTTTATCTCGATCAGATCACAAGTCTTGCCGACGAAAAACGCAAAGAGGGTTCACCTCGCTTTGCTGACCGCGCGCTGACAAAGACAATGATCAACAACTACTCCAAGGACGGTCTGCTTTCCCCCATCAAGGGCAAGAAGTACACAAAAGAGCAGATCTTGCAAATGCTGATGGTTTACGAGATGAAAAACACGCTTTCGATTGGCGAGATCAAGCGCGTTTTGCAAAACGTCTATGCCCTGCCCGAATACGATGCGGCATCTCTTGAGCGCATCTACACGCGCTACCTCTCCATCAAAGAGGAAGAACGCGCGGCAGCTGTGGAAAGCGTTGTGGCGTTTGCCGATCAAAAAGAATTAAATCTTGAAAACGAAGAGGATTTTTTGGCATTTTTGCTCTCCCTTTCGGCAATGTCGTCGTATCTGAAGAATGCGGTGCAGATTCTTTTGGAGTCTCACTACCCCGACCTGAACGCCGAAAAATCGCGCGAGGAGCAAGAAAAGAAAGAAGCCGTGAGGCGCCAAAAGGCCGAAAAGAAGGCGGCAAAGAGCAAAAAAGAGGCAGCCGATGAGGCAGCCGACGAGGGGGGCAAGCAATGAATCTGCGAGAGATGAGCACGCCCGCTCTTGCCTATCTTGGCGACTGTGTTCTTGAGCTTTGTGTGCGTGAATATCTGGTGGAATCGGGGCTTTCGACCTCGCGGAACCTCAACCGTGAAGCGCTCAACTACGTTCGCGCATCGGCACAAGCCGAGGCAATGAAAAAGCTCTTCCCGATACTCACCGAGGAAGAAGAAGCGTTTTTCAAACGCGGGCGCAACATCGGACACACAAACGTCCCCAAAAATGCAACAGTCAGCGATTATCGCACCGCAACCGGTATGGAAGTCCTATTTGGATATTTGCACGTTTCCGGTCAAAAAGAACGCATAGATGAACTCTTCCGCGCCGCGTATCTCGATGGCGCAGACACACGAAAGGAAAATGATGATTATGAATAACCCGAAAATTAAAATTGTTGTACGTGATTTTGGCGAAATGACCGCAGAGCTCTACCCCGACAAGGCTCCCAAGACGGTTGAAAACTTTCTCGGTCTTGTCAAAAGCGGATTTTTCAGCGGTCTGATCTTCCACCGCGTGATCAGCGGCTTTATGATCCAGGGCGGCGGCTACAACGAAAGCTTTGGAGAGACCGACGCCCCCGCCATTAAGGGCGAGTTTGCCGCAAACGGCTTCCCTCAAAATGACCTCAAGCACACCCGTGGCGTGCTTTCGATGGCGAGAACCAACAATCCCAACTCTGCATCCTCTCAATTTTTTATTATGCACCAAAACGCGCCTTATCTTGACCGTCAATACGCAGGCTTTGGCGCGGTCATCGAGGGCATCGAGGTGGTCGACAAGATCGCCGCTGTTCCCACGGGCCGTATGGGTTGGTTTGACGACGTCCCCCGTGTTCCCGTTGTTATCGAAAAAATGGAAGTTGTTGAGGAGTAATTTTTTCCGTATCACAACAAATTAAAAAAGTATAGGCAAGAGTTGGAATAGCCGAAAGGCTCCCTTGTGTAAAGGGAGGCTTTCACAAGTTTCCGCCTTTAACTCTCGCCATAAGGATTTCCTGATATTCCAAAAGAAAGGAATTATTGATTATGAACATCAAACTGTTAAAATTGTTGAATAAAAACGCACGCACGTCTCCTGCTGATATGGCTACTATGCTCGGCATCAGCGAGGAAGAGGTAGTTACACAGATCAAAGAGATGGAAAAAGAAGGGCTCATTCGCGGCTACAAGGCGGTTATCGACTGGGATCAGCTCGACAACGCCTACGTCTCCGCCATCATCGAGCTCAAGGTCACGCCCAAGGCAGGCTTTGGTTTTGAGGACGTTGCCGCAAAGGTGATGAAATATCCTGAGGTCGAATCGGTCTATCTGATGTCGGGCGTGTATGACCTGAACGTGGTCGTTAAGGGCAAATCTCTGCAAGACGTTGCCAATTTTGTTGCTAAGGAGCTCTCGGCTATGGAGTCGGTGACCTCTACCGCAACCCACTTTGTAATGCGCCGCTACAAGGAGCTGGATGTAGAATTGCTCGGCAGCGGCAAGGATGAGAGAGGAAGTTACTCGCTGTGATGGATTATCAAAAGCTGCTCTCCCCTACCGTCCTCGGCATCAAGCCCTCGGGCATTCGTAAATTCTTCGACATTGCCGAAACAATGGATGACGTCATTTCTCTTGGCGTGGGCGAGCCCGATTTTCCCACTCCGTGGGAGATCCGCAAGGCGGGCATTCTCTCGCTTGAGGGCGGAAAGACGCGCTATACATCCAACCGAGGACTTGAAATTCTGCGTGCCGAGATCGGTCGCTACGTGGAGCGAAAATACAACGTCCGCTACCACGCCGAGGACGAGATCCTCGTAACCGTTGGCGGCTCGGAAGCCATTGACGCCTGCATCCGCGCCATTGCTTCCCCCGGCGATGAAATTATCATCCCCCAACCCAGCTACGTTTGCTACGAGCCCATCACCGCTCTGTGCGGCTGCAAGCCCGTGATTATTGAGACCCGTGCGGAAAACTCCTTCAAAATCACGCCCGAAGAACTCAAATCAGCCATCACGCCGCGCACTAAGGCGCTCATTCTGCCCTACCCCTGCAACCCTACGGGCGCAATTATGGAAAAGGCAGACCTTGAGGCGATTGCCGATGTTCTGCGTGGCACGAACATTCTCGTTATTTCCGACGAGATCTATGCCGAGCTAACCTTTGGCGGCGCTCCGCACATCTCGATCGCTTCGATCGATGGAATGAGAGAGCGAACCGTGCTCATCAACGGTTTTTCCAAGACCTTCTCCATGACGGGGTGGCGTCTCGGCTACGCCTGCGGTCCTGCTCCTGTGATGGAACAGATCACAAAAATTCATCAATACGCCATTATGTGCGCGCCTACGACCTCGCAATACGCCGCCATTGAGGCTCTGCGCAACGGTGATGAAGCCGTTGCCGCTATGCGCGAGGAATACGATATGCGCCGCCGCCTGATCGTGAACGGATTTAACAAGCTCGGACTTTCCTGCCGTGAGCCCAAGGGCGCGTTCTATGCATTCCCTTGCATCCGCTCCACGGGAATGTCCTCTGAGGAGTTTTGCGAGCGCCTGCTTTATTCCGAAAAGGTCGCCGTTGTTCCCGGTACCGCCTTTGGCGAGAGCGGCGAGGGCTTTATCCGCGCTTCCTATTGTTACTCCACCGAGCACATTATGGAAGCCCTCAAACGAATTGAAAGATTTTTGAATAGTTTGTAAGGATTACGTGTTTTGTGGGGGAAACTTCTTGAGGGAAGTTTCCCCCACACCCCTTTGAAGAACTTTTGCACAGAAAACATCTAAATAGAGTTGTTAGTACGCAAACATACGGGCGGCACCCTCGACGTCCCATTCTAACGATTATAAACAAATATCCCCTCTATCCGTCATCCTATAAGACCGTTTGCGATTATCTTTAGAAGCAAACATAAAACACCCCGTGGTGCGAAAACGCACCACGGGGTTCTGTTTTGATCGTTTGGTTTATTCAAAGAAGTTATCCTCTTGCTTGGGATCGTTGTCCTCATCCGAGGGGAAGGTTACGGGCTCGGTAGGACCGGGAGGTGTGGTTGCTGCGGGAGTGGTCGTCTTAGGAGTTGTTACCGCGGGTGTTGTTTCACCGGGAGTGGTTTGTGCAGGATCATCCGGCTTGCCGCCACCGACGATCAAAACGATCACGGTAATGATAACCGCTAATCCAACAAAGATCGCCGCATACATCTTCCAATTCTTTTTGTCAAAAGGCTTCTTCTCGCCGCCCTTCGCGGGCTCTGCCGAGTCGATGTTCTTGGTTTCCTTTTGCTCGACCTTTTCGGATTCTGCACGAGCCGTTTGTTCAGATGCCGTATTCCCTGTTTCCTCGGGTTCTATATTATTTCTCTTTTCTTCCATTGCTGTGTTTCCTTTCCAGAAATACATTGTATCAATGCTTACTGTGCATTGGCAAGCGCTTTGATCGCGCTCCAAGTATCGCCCTCAAAGATGGTTTGCAGCTCCTCGGCATATTCGGATGCTGTATTGAGATATACGGGGATCTTTGCAAGGTTTGCATCTACGCTGATCGTCTCGCCTGTCGATGTAATGGTCTCACCCGTATTCAGGTCGATCCACTCACCTGCGGGAAGGTAGACCTCGCGGGTAACAATAGAGGCGTAAGTTAAAATTTGTTGTCCCTTTTGATCAACGGTGGAATTGCAATTCAGAATGGGAGCGACAAGCAATGCGTCGCCATACATAAACTGGTCATCGACGTCGGCTACGTTTGCATCGTCTTGATATTCCAAAATCATATGTCGGATCATCGGCATTCCCGTATCGCAAGCGATTTTTGACATCTTTTGCAGGTAATCTGCGAGCTCTTCGTGCAAAGCCGTGTACAGTGCCGCAATTTCTTGTGCCTCCTCGGTCATTTGGTAGACGTGTCGCACATAGCCATGGGTTTGAATCAAGTTGCCAAAGACGGTAAACTGCAATCCGCGAACAAAGATCTCGGATTCGTATTCCTCAGCGGCACGGAGACTTTCCAGATAGAATTCGCCATTCACGTCCTTAATAGTTTGAAGCTGTCCGCCATAATAGTGGTAAGCAGAGCCTGCATAAGCGTAGCCTGCCATATCGTAGGTTATAAAGGGAATGCCCGAGATGCCCGAGTTGATAACGGCTGCAAGCTGCGTTGAGAGATTACGGAAGGTACGCGATTGGTCGCCTGCCCAGATATAAGGGTTACGTTGAGAACCAATACCTCCGCCACGGGTGATGAGAACAAAGCCTTTATCATCCTCGCGCAGTGCGGATCTCTTTTCCATCTCCTTATAGAACAGGGAAACGAAGTAAGAGGGGTATGCGTGGTGGACCTCTTTATTCTCGAACAAAGTGGGATCATACCAGTTGTATTCGAGATAGCCGGCCATTTCCTGTTTGTTGATATACATTTTTTTATAGTAGCCCTGATTGGGTACGGATTCGCAGAAGTCGATCTTAATACCGTCGATACCAAGATCCAGCATTTCGTCCCACACCTTATCCATATACCACTTGACCGCGTTGGGATTGGTAATATCCAAATAAACCTGCGAGCCGTCGCTTGTGGTATCGGGGTTATCGGTTTCGTCACTCTTGGGAATATTGGTTATTTTTTCGGCAAGCTTCTGTCCTGTTTTTTCACCGGTAGAAACATCGTACTCATAAACGTCGATAGAAAGCTTATACTCGGACTTAAATCCGGATCCCATTCCGCTACCGGTAACATAACCCAAAGAAGTATATACCAGAGTCTTAATACCTTGCTCGTCAAGATAATCGACGTACTTTTTGAGGTTTGCCCATTGGAGAGCATCGGTAGCCATGTTATACCATTGAGCGCCTTCCAAAATAACACCGGTCGGCTTCATACCTGCATCGATCAGACTCTGTACAACGTAGATAGTGCCCGCTCCGCCGGGGCCGCCTCTGGTGCCAACACGCAGGAAATAGGTTTCGCCCATAACACCGTTGTAGTTAAAGTCCTCGGTTTCATCTTCAATTACATAGTTGTAATAGTTGGAGCCGTAGGTTATGGATTTTTTGTGACAAAGTGCATCGGGATAATCTGCCAAAGAAACTTTTGTTGGGTCGTCGTAGTAGCATTCTTCTTTGTTGGGCAACCGTGCATACGTATAGTTTACGCCTGTTTTGATGTCTCTGAAGCGTCCGCCGTAATAGATATAATACGTAATTTTGCCTGTTTTGTCTTGGATAACAGCATTGTCTTTAAGTTTTGACACTGCTTCTTCTGTCAAGGGGAGATGAGGCGTGTAGGTGTAGTTTTGCGGGTTGGGGAGCGTTTCGCGCCAATAAACGCCCTCGGTCTCGCCGTTGATATCGGTGAGACTGTTAAAATCGGGAGCGTAACGGCAAACGAGATAACCCTGGGCCCATTCCTCGGGCAGAGATGCGTGTCCCGTCATATCGACATACGCCTCGAGCACGTCGGAAATGTTGCCGGTTGCATAGAAGTAGCAGTCCACGGTCTCGGAGCTGATCGTCAGCGACCAGTTGCCCGCAGTGTTTTTTTCAGGAAATGCGATCGACATCGGCTCATATCTGTTGACGAACAGACCGCCGCCGCGCGAGGTGCTGAAGAGCGGAATGGCTACATAGGAGCCGCTTGCATCGTAAGCATCGGAAATGTAAAGGTTCATCTCTTTTCCGCGCTTGTTGGCGTCGTCAAAGCGTTCACCACCGCCATAAACGGCTTCGGTCGCATTCATTTTACCCGTCAGTTTTATATCGCCATTGCTTTCTGCAGACATTCCGTTGACGTTATAGAGAGATACGCCATCCTTGTTGCAAAAATCAAGATCGAAAGTGTTGTAGGAAAGCGTTGCATATTCATCAACCCCCTCCACCTTAATAACAAGCGCATCGTCCCTTTTTTCAACCTTCAGCGGAACGGTAACGTCATCAAAGCCCTCGTCCATATACAGTGCAAGCGACTGACCTGCGCCGATATCCTTGAAATGGTTGTAGTTTTTGGTGTTGGTCTGCAATCTCCAACCGTTAGAGCCGTCGTATGTCAGGCGGTTGTAGAAATTCGTGTTGCCTTTCACATAGGTGAAGAATACTTGATTGCGCGTGGTGCGAACATCTTTCACGGTTTCGGTGTTGATATCGAGCTTTGTCTCCTTTGCGGCAAGGTCTGCGATCTTTGCTCTCTCCTCGTCGCTCCAGTTATCTTTCTCCAAAGCCTTGGTGGCAACCTCTTCCAAAGAGGTTGCATATTTTTCAACCAAGTCCATGTTTTGATTGTCGTAGCTGTAAATGGTGAAATGAGAACCGTCCACCAAGGTAAGCTGGATATAACCGATCGAAGCAAACTTGCGCGCGCGGTTGCCCAGCTTGATGTTTATGATGGATGCCACAAACTGCTCGTCATAGCCCTCGACTACTGTTTTTTCACCGTCGTAAAAAAGCTCGGTGTTTGCCTTGATATCAAGATAGGTCTTGTCGTAAAGGCCAAGTGCCATGGTGCTGAACTCGCCCGTCTCTTGTATGTAATCCAAGGGAGCGATGAGAGTTCCGACAGAAAGGCCTTTGATCCTCCTCTGCTTGCAGAACTGCTTTAGCGCTTGATATTTTTCGAGATTGATATTGGTAGCAAAGCGAATACCGCCGTTGTTATCGAGATTGATCATCGCCTCCTCCGCGGGAGCGATCAGCCCCTTGGTCAGGCTGTTATCCATATTGCCGATGTAACCGCTGGTGATAGCCGCCATAGCGGGAAGAACAGCGGTGCTCAACATGGGGATGAGCATTGCAAGCGTCAGAAGCCACACGAGAGCTCTTTTTTGAATGTTTTTCATAAAGGGACCTCCTAAAAAATGAATTGCTTGCCCGTTTTTACAGGCGAAAAAAGGTTATTGCTTTCTGCGCGACTCGGAAACGCTGAGCTTGAACAACTCCTCGGTTGCAAGTCTTGCTTTGGCTACGGGTGTGTTATCCTTGATGAAACAATAATAGAGACAGTCGCGGTTTCCTATGGAAATGATATCGCCGCGCTCATAGAAATAATAGTCGGAGTTGACGGTGTAGGATGCACGGGGCTTTTGAACGTATTCGAGCTTGCCGTCGCATCCCGTGAGCACAAACCCCTCTTTGGTGTGAGACAGATGTCCGTCGCCCACCAGGTAAATGGCCTTGTGGTTGACAAGCATACCGATCTCAACCTCACCCTCAAGTGCGTATGTGCCCTCTTCGATCTCACGGCGCACACATTCGCGCTCCCAATCGAACCAATCGGGAATGTGCGAGATCTCGGTCTCGCCCTCAAGGGCTTGCATCTCGCCAAGCTCTGTCAGTCTCCAAGCCTTGCCGCAGGCGTGACAGGTCAGGATTTCTCCATCGCCGCGCATCTTTCCCTCGGCTTGACAGTGCGGGCATTTGTAAAGCACGCGCTCAAGTCCGTTTGCGCGATAGGGCTCGGTGATTCGGATGTTATTTTCTTTTTGCCATTTGAAGTGGTCAAAGGAGAAGGCGTCATCCAAAATGGCGTCAAGCTCCTCTACGCTCTTTTCGTGGATCTCATCGGCGGTGAGCAGACATTTGACCTCGGCGCGCACAGGCACCTTGCGGTTTTTGAGCTCATTATAAAGGGGAGTGCGCAAAAATGCGCCGTCGACGTGCACCGAAAGCACGGGAACCTTGAGGAGCTTGAGAAGTCCGCCCATCTTGCGTGGCAAAACGGTGGCGCGTCCGTCAAGGCTGTAGCCTGCCTCGGGATACATCAGAACACTCGTCTTTTTCTTTTTGAGCAGATAGTCAATATCACGCACAAGTGTCAGGTCACTGACAAACTTTTGCGTAGGGATGCAACCGATCTGTCGCATAAGCCAATCCTTGCCCACAAACCCATCGGATGTGGCAACGATGCCGTACGCCATCGGATAAAAGATCGCCGAGGCGATCTCCAGATCCAAAAAGCAGGAATGGTTCATCAAGATCAGATATGGGCCCTCTCCCGCTCTCTTCATGTCCTTTTTGACGTGGGAGAACTTGATGGGAATGAGGTCCTTTGCCGATAAAATGCGAATTAAGGTGCGGAAGAAAATGTTGGGACGCTTTGGTTTTTTGTGCGGGGCGCGGGGCATTGCCACGACTTCGTCGTAGCTTTTTCTCAAAAATGCTGTCTTCATTTGCCGTCTCCCATAATTTTTGAATTTACACACGTTAAAATCTCATATACTTTAGAATACCATATTTTTCGGGATTTGTCAACAAAAAGTTTAGGAGAAGCGTGTTTGTGAGGGAACTTCTTGAAAAGAAGTTCTCCCCACACCCCCTTCAGGAACTTTCTAAACAAAAAATATCTAAATAGGGTTGTTAGCAATAAAATGGGACGTCGAGGGCGCCGTCCCCTACCAGTTATTTTATTTCATTCGTTTGTAACAAACAATCCGAAAGTTGCCACCGCGGCTCATTGTTCTGTCAAGAAGCATCCCGTTCTTAACTTTTTTGTAAATAAAAAGCTCTCCCTATTGCCTTTTTGCGCGTTCTCCTGTAAAATAAAGGAGATGTTCAAAGCAGGTCGATACAACACACTGTTTTAGGAAAGGAGCGCACAAGAATGGAAGAAACCAAAAATTCTACTCCCCCCGAAAAAAAGTGGTGGGAGAAATATCTTGACAAAAAATATTGGAAATTTTATGCTATCGGCATCGGTGTCGTGGTTCTTGCCGCAACGCTGATCGTTTTGCTTGCCACCGGCGTGATCGGTGGCAGTCCTGAAGAAACTACTCCCGAGGTGACCACTCCCAAGGAGGAAGATCCGCCTGCCGTTATTCAAAAAACGCTGACACAGGTCTCTATTTCTATGGGTGCTTCTCCTGCCGAGGAGACTGCGGCAAACGACCTCAAAAAATATCTGCTTGAAAAAGGCGTTGATGTTCGGGCTACGGGCGGTTTCCCTATTACGCTCTCGATCGATGAAACGCTCGGAGACGATGCTTTTCGCGTAACGGCAATCGTTGGCGAGGGTAAGGACGAGAGCCTTTCCATCGTGGGCGGCAATGGCCGTGGCGTGCTCTACGGTGTTTATCGATTCCTTGAAAACTACGCAGACGTGCGCTTTTTTACCCCCGATTTAGAGGTATGTAGGGCAGGCGAGGTTGCCATTCCCGACGGTGTTCTTTTGGATTATACCCCCACCTTTGAGCTCCGCCAGACCGACTGGTACAACTGGATGGATGAAACCAAACGACATACTTGGGCGTCTAAAGTCGGCATCAATATTATGAGCGGTTGGAAACAGTCTTGGGACGAATCCCTCGGCGGTAGCCTTTCCTATGCTCCCAGTATGTTTGTGCACACCATAGGCAAGCTGACCGAAACAGGCGGCGGAACATCGGCAAACCCCTGCCTGACCGACGAAAACATTTACAACACCGCTCTTGCCAACGTGCATAAGATATTAGCCGAAAACCCCAACACAAGAATTTTTTCCGTCTCTCAAAACGACACCTCTGCTCGTTGCCGTTGTGCTAACTGCGATGCCATAGACAAAGAAGAAGGCAGCCCTTCGGGCACACTTCTCCGCTTTGTAAACAAAATTGCCAACGATATCGCGCAAGATTATCCCGATGTCGTCATCGATACATTGGCGTACGAATACACGCAACCCGCGCCCAAGGTTACAAAGCCTGCACCCAACGTTTGCATCCGTCTCTCTACGATCACCTGTCACTTGACGCATCCTCTTACCAAAAGCAGTTGTTCCGTTTGCTCTAACTTCCGCAAGGCCATTGAGGAATGGAGCGCGATTTGTGACAACATCTATATTTGGGACTACACCACAAACTACGCATATTACCTTGCTACCTTCCCCAACTTCCACGTTCTGCGTGAGAATGTACAATTCTTTGCCAACCACAATGTCAAGGGCATTTATGAGCAGGGCAATGGCTCGGGCCCCTCGGGCGAGTTCGGTGAATTGCGCGCTTACCTTATCGGCAAGCTCTTGATGGACCCCTATATGAGCAAGGATGAATATTACGCTCACATGGATGAATTCCTCGCCGCTTACTACGGAGAGGGTTGGGAAAACATTCGCAAATACATCAACACGTATACGCAATATGCTAATATGTCCCCCAGTGGAATGACTCTTTACAACTATCCCTTTGGCGTTCTTTCAAAGGATTCTTTGGCTTCGCTTGAGGACAGCTTCAACGGTTGGTGGGATGCTGCCGAGGCAGCCGCAGGCGATCGCCTCGAATACGTTCAACGTTCCCGTTGGCAGCTGCGCTATCTCCTTCTCTTCATTCACCCCGATTTGGAAACCGCCGAGCAGTTCGCCGCAGAGGTTGAGGCTATGGGAACCAAATGGAGTGAACGGAATCCCAAACTCCTTTGGTATGCTTATCAATACAATCTGTTAGCTCTCGAACCCGATAAATGGTTTACACAACCCAAAACAGACGAAAATTAAACCTCATCCTTTAGCCGCTCGACTATCTGTCGAGCGTCTTTTTTGAATTTTGAAAGCAAAACAGTGCAAAAACAGTTGACATTGCCAATATTTTCGTGCTATAATAGTATACACATCTTATTTGGATAACCTTATGAAAGGAACGTAAGAGAATGGAAGAAACAAAAAACACCAAAAAATTCGATTGGAAAAAGTATCTTGACAAGAAGTATTGGAAGGTATACGTTGCTATTTTCCTCGGACTGGCTCTTGTTGTAGGCCTGATCGTCGGATTGGCTGTTGCCGGTGGAAAAGATGAACCCGAAGAAACGACAACCACACCGGAAATAACAACCCCCGATCAAGAAGAGCCCGTTGAACCCAAGGTTACAATGAAGCTGACGCACGTAACCATTGACGCGGGCGAATCTCCCGCTGAGCTGACCGCTCTCTCAGAGCTGACGGCATATCTTGAAAAACGCTCCATCACCGTCTCCGAGGGTGGCTTCCCCATCTCGATCTATCTCGACACCACGATGGAGGATGACTCTTATTGTGTAGAGGCTGTTATCGAGGGCAATCGCCCCGGTATGGATATTCGCGGCGGTAACGGTCGCGGCGTTCTTTACGGCGTTTACGGATTCCTTGAAAAATACGCAGGTCTGCGCTCCTTCACACCCTACCTTGAGGTCTATCCCACCGAGGGAGACGTCATCATTGAGGAAGGCAAAATGATCGAATACCATCCCGTATTCGAGATGCGCGTCAACGACTGGTACAAATGGGTACCCAATCAGTTTAGATATCCATGGTGCGTCAAAAACGGCGTCAATATGGTTGACGGCTGGTGGAACTCCTGGGACGAGAGCCTTGGCGGCGCCTGGGACTACGGTAAGCTCTTTGTTCACACCATGGGTTCCCTGACCGAAACAGGTAACGGTCTTTCGGTAAACCCCTGTCTCGCTTTGGATACTCCCAAGGGCCAGGAAAACCTTGCAAAGACTATTAAAAACGTTCGTGCACAACTGGAACTATACCCGACGGCAACCATTATTTCTGTTTCGCAGAACGATGCCGACTACTGCCGCTGTGCAAATTGTTTGGCGTTGAATGCTTATTACGGCAGCCCCTCCGGCACGATTCTTGCATTCGTAAATGAGGTTGCAAAGGACCTTGCCAACGATTACCCCAACCTCACCATCGACACGCTGGCATACGCCTACTCGCAAACGCCTCCCAAAAACATCGTTCCCGAGAAGAATGTTTGTATTCGCCTTTGCTCTATCAAATGCTGCTTCACACATCCCTTGACTGACCCGACCTGCAGTGCAAATGCAAAATTCTGCCGCGACCTTGAGGGATGGAGCGCAATTTGCGATAACATTCACATCTGGGACTACACCACCAACTTTGCTTTTTACATCCCCACCTATGCAAATCTGCACGTTCTGCAGGAAAATATGCAATTTTATGCAGAGCACAACGCGAGAGGAATGTTTACACAGGGCAATCGCGAGGGCCCCTCGGGTGAGTTTGGCGAGCTCCGTTCATACCTGCTCTCCAAGCTGATGATGAACCCCTATATGGGCGAGGAAGAATACTATCGCCTGATGGATGAGTTCCTCGAGGCTTACTACGGCGACGGCTGGTCCTATATCCGTATGTATATCGATAAAACCTCCGAAATGTTTGAAAAGCATTGCGGCGACACTTATATGCATCCACTTATCCGCGTAAGCGCCGAGGAGTATATCACTATGATCTACACCTTTGACGATTGGTGGGCAAAGGCCGAGGCTATGGCCGACGAGGCACGCGTAGACAACGTTCGCCGCTCCAGCCTCCAATGGCGTTGGTTTAATGCAAGATTCAATCAAGCACAGCAGCCCGACTACGTTCAGGAAATTACGGACCGCGGCATTTGGTGGAGTGAGGGTAACCAACACAACACCAGATGGTAAAGAATACCAACAGTACAATTTGATTTTTAGGAAAGGAATTTATAAAAATGAGTATGATGAAAAGAATATTCGCGCTCCTTTTGACGGTTGTTATGCTGGTGTCCGTTCTTGCAGCTTGTAACAAGCCCCAAACTCCCGAAGGAAGCACTCCCGACCAAACGCCCGAAACAACACCTGACCCCAACCCGCTTCCCAGTCCCCCTGAAACTCCCGCAAAAAAGATCACAAGCGTCAAGATCTCCTCTGGCGAGAGTGCCATTGAAAGCTTTGCCGCAACGGAGCTGAAATGGTATTTGGCAAAAAAGAATATCCCCCTCGCCGAGGACGGTTATTCCATCTCCTTCATCATTGATGAGCGTGTAGCCGAGGGCGGCTACAGAATTACAGCCGACGAGAACGGCCTTACGGTTATGGGCGGCGACAATCGCGGTCTTGCCAACGGCCTTTACGGTTTTCTTGAAAAATTCTTGGGTGTTCACATCTATTCTGCGGACACGACCGTGATAGATGATGGCGACCTGATGATCGGCGGCGGTGTGTTGGATGTATTCGAGCCCGCGTTTGAGGTCATTCGTAATCCTTGGGCTCCCATTGATAAGCTCCCCGAAAAGGATGGCGGCAGTCGCACCGACAGCAACGTCACCCAAACACTGGCACTTAACGCCCTTGCGGGAACAGGTAACATCAAGCCCTGTCTGAGCGACCCCGAGATCTTTGCCAAGGCAGTTCAAAACGTTCGGAATTACTTGCGTGCTATTCCCGACATTGATATTATCAGCTTTACACCAAAAACCGAGGTCGACCCCTTCTGCACCTGCGAAAGCTGTGCCCGCGTTCACGAGGAGGAAGGCAGCCCTGCAGGAAATTACGTCCGATTTCTCAATAAGCTCTACAAAGAGATCACGGTTGATTATCCCGAGTTAAAATTTGAGCTCGTGATCCGTTCTTATCTGACAACTGCCCCCTCCGTTACAAAACCGGTTGACGGTATTTCGATCCGCTTCAACACCGCAAGCTGTCACATCTCGCACCCCCTCACCGACGCCTCCTGCCCAGAGGCCGCCGACCTCGCAGCAAAGATAAAGAGCTGGGGCTCAATTTGTGATAACATCCACATAGAATACGCCTTGACCGCTGCCAAAGAATATATGCCCATTTTTGCAAACCTCGGTACGCTACGCGAGAATATGAACTTCTTTGCAGAGTATGGCGTTTCAAGCATCAACTTTACGGGTAACATCGCTTGTCCCTCGGGTGAATTTGGCGAATTGCGCGTTTATTTGATCTCAAAGCTTATTCAAGATCCTACAATGAGCGAGGAAGAATACTACGGTTATATGGATTCCTTCCTCAAGGCCTTCTACGGCGAGGGTTGGGAATACATTCGCAAGTTTATCGATAAGATCATCGAGCTCTCCGCCGACGGACATCAGATGGTTGACGGCAGTCCTTTTGATGCCCTTACCAAGGATGAATACCTCGCCAACGAGGCAACCTTTGATGAATGGTGGAACAAGGCCGAGGAGCTCGCCGGCGACCGTATCGCTTTTGTAAAGCGCGGCCGTTATCAGTGGCGTTACATCAAGCTCTGCCTGCACCCCAACAAGGCGGACGCACTGGCACTGATCGAAGAAAACAAGATCTCCTTCAACGAAAGAGTTGCTTGGCGTGAAAAACAATGGAACGTTGACACTGCAAACTCCAATCTTGATCTCGCTCCCACAGAGTGGATCTACAAATCTTGATAAGACTTATTTTCAGCAAGCGGCTCGTGAGCCGCTTGCTTTTTTTGTCTTTTTATTTTTGTAAGTAAATATTTGTAAACAAATAAAGAACACTATTGCTTTTTATTACAGTTTTTGGTATGATATAGGGTGAAGGAATGTATCTGCATTTCTATCTATCCTTGATACGAACCAAAAGGAGAAAAACAATGAAAAAGGTATTGATCGTTCTACTCATCTCGGCGCTTCTCTTGCCTTGCTTCCTGAGTGGTTGCAACCTCTCTGACAAGCCCGAACAAACGACCCCCACGGGAACAAATCCCCCCGTTACAAATCCGGAGGGAAAGACAATAAAGCTGACTACCGTTAAGGTTACTGCAGGAGAGACCTCGAGCGAGGCCTTTGCCGCTGCCGAATTGCTCGCCTACCTGAGCAAGCAAGGCATTACGCAGGCAGAGGACGGCTTCCCGATCTCTATTGCCATCGACTCCACCATTAACGACAACGGTTTTAAGATCGAGGCGTCCCTTGAAGAGAACGTCGGTATGACCATTAAGGGCGGTAACGAGCGCGGTGTCCTTTATGCCGTTTACCGTTTTCTTGAAAAGTACGCAGGTGTGCGTTACTTTACACCCGAGCTCGAAACCGTTTACCCCGGTGACGTTATCATTCCCGACGGCGTTGTTTTGGAGTACACCCCTGCTATTGCATTGGACCGCCGTCTCTCCTGGAACTATACGGGCCACGATGCGGAATGGTGCGTAAAGAATGGCGTCAGCGGCTGCAACGTCGCAATCGACGAAATGCACGGCGGTGTCAGCTCGAACTACGGCCCCTTCTTTGTGCACACCATTGCACCTTTGACAAACACTACCTACCCCTACCCCACCTACGCAACCAACCCCTGCCTGACCGACCCCGAGATCTTTGCTATGGTTATTGCGAACCTGCGCAAGGAGCTTGAAAAGAACCCCGCCATCAATATCGTGTCTGTTTCTCAAGCCGACTATGAGCAATCCTGCTACTGCCCCAACTGCGCAAAGATCGCAGAGGAGAACGGCGGCAACTACTCCGGTGTTTGGATCCAGTTTGTAAACAGAGTTGCCGAAGAGCTTGAGGCAGATTATCCCGATCTCATCATCGACACGCTTGCGTATAAAAACACCCAATCTCCCCCTACGCAAGTCAAGCCCCGTCATAACGTTTGCGTTCGTCTGTGCTCCATCAACTGCTGCTTCACACATCCGATAAGCGACACATCCTGCTCCAAGAGCAAAAAGTTCCGCGACGACCTCGTTGGTTGGGGTAAAATTTGTGACAACATTCACATTTGGGACTACACCACCAACTTCCATTACTACATCTCCACCTTTGCAAACCTGTTCACCATTCGCGAGAATATGAGATTCTATGCTGAAAACAACGTGGTATCGATGTTCCCGCAGGGTAACAGCCAGGGCCGCTCGGGTGAGTTCGGTGAGCTCCGCTCCTATCTGTTGGCACAGCTGATGTGGAACCCCTACATGAGCGAGGAAGAATATAACAGACATATGAATGAGTTCCTCGAGGCTTACTACGGCGCAGGCTGGACCTTTGTTCGTGAGTATATCAACTTGACAAGCCAGCTCGCCTCGAATGGCGGATACAAGCTCAACGGAGAAGAAAAACCCACCAATGCGGTTTGCGGACAGGGCATTTATGACCATCCCCTTACTGTTATTACAAGGGAAGAATATTACAATTTTACATATCGCTTTGATGAGTGCTGGGCTTTGGCTGAGGAACTTGCGGGCGATCGCAAGGAATTTGTACAACGCTCCGCTATGCAATGGCGTTTGGCAAAGCTTTATTTAGAGCCCAATGCCGAGGATGCAGCAAAGCTCATTGCCGATGCAAAGGCTGCGGGTGTTGTTTGGAAGGAAGGCAACATCAACGTTCAGGCAAGCTCCGATCTGACATTGAGCCCCTACTACTGGAAGTACGGCGGATAAATCCTTACACACAGTAAAGGAAAAAGATATGAAACCCAAAATGACAAAGACACTGACTGCGGTAAATATTACATCAGGTAAAGAGCCCACAGCTCTTCACGCCGCAGAAGAACTTTCAAAGTATTTGCAAAAGAAAGGTGTTGCCCTCTCGAACGACGGTTTTCCGATCTCGATCGCGGTAGACCCTGCTTTTGATCAAGACAGTTACAAAATCGAAGCAACCGAAAAAGGCATGACCATCACGGGTGACAAGGTCGGCGTGCTCTACGGGGTTTACAACTTCCTCGAAAAATACGCAGGCGTTCGTTTCTTTACACCCACGTTGGAAAAATGCCCCAAGGGCGACATCGTCATTCCCCACGGCATCGTGTTGGAATACTCCCCTGCTATGAAGGCTCGCCGCCTGACTTGGCGCTGTGTTCAATCCGATGCGGATTGGTGTGTCAAAAACGGCATCAACAACTGTGATGCAAAGCTCACCGAGGAGCTTGGCGGTCAACGCCTGAACTATGGCAGACTGTTTGTGCACACCATCAACATTCTTGCTGAGACCACCTATCCCTATCCCGCATACGGCACCAACCCCTGCGTGACAGATCCCGATGTGCTTGCCACCGTTATCAAAAACGTCCGCAAGGCTCTTGCCGAAAACCCCGATATTAACATCGTTTCTGTTTCGCAAAACGATTTTGAGGGTTACTGCCATTGTCCTAACTGCCGCAAGATCGAAGAGGAAGAAGGCACTCCCGCAGGACCTCTGCTCCGCTTTGTCAACGCTGTGGCGGAAGACTTGGAAAAAGATTACCCCCACCTCACCGTTGATACGTTGGCATACAAGTACACGCAAAAGCCCCCGAGGATCACAAAGCCCCGTCACAATGTTTGCATTCGTCTTTGCTCTATCAACTGCTGCTTTACGCATCCCCTTGATGATCAGGATTGTCCGCGCAGCAAGAAATTCCACGACGATATCGTTGGTTGGGGTAAGATTTGTGACAAGCTTCACATTTGGGATTACACCACGAACTTCCACTATTACCTTTCCACCTTTGCAAACCTTGGCGTCATTCACAAGAATATGAAGTTCTTTGCCGAGAACAACGTCGTTTCGATGTTCCCGCAGGGTAACAGCCAGGGCGCTTCGGGTGAGTTTGGTGAGCTCCGTGCTTACCTACTCGCCAAGCTGATGTGGAACCCCTATATGACCGAAGAAGAATACTACGCTCTGATGGACGAATTTCTCGAGGCCTACTACGGCGCAGGCTGGGAATATGTTCGTAAGTTCATTGATAAAACCACAGAGCTTGCCGCGAACGGCGGATTCAATATCAACAAGGATGAGACAGAAGGTGCTCCCGTTTGCGGACAAGGCATTTACGGCCATCCCCTCACTGCCATTACAAGACAAGAATATCTTGACCACGAAGCTCTTTTTGAGGAGTGGTGGAACAAGGCCGAAGAGATGGCAGGCGACCGCCTCGAATGCGTACAGCGCTCCATGATGCAATGGCGTCTGACCAAGCTCTTCCTGCATCCCAATGCCGAGGAAGCCCAAAAACTGATCGACGACGCAAAGGCTGCCGGTGTTGTTTGGAAAGAGGGGCAATTCAACGTCCAACCTGAATCTGACCTGACACGCAGTCCCTATTATTGGAAATACGGTAAATAAATTCTCACATCTTTACGGTTAAGGAGAAAAGATATGAAAAGATCATTGATCATTCTGCTCATCGCGGCACTTTTGCTGCCCTGCCTTTTGATAGGCTGTAACGATACTCCCCCCGAAAACACAACTCCTGAAAACACAACTCCTGAAACGACCACACCCAACAACGGCGGCGAAGAAGTTGTTGATCCCCCCTACGACGGCCCCGATCTCACTGCCGAGAACGTGCTCAAGCGCGCCAGCATCACCACAGGTGCGAGCGAGAGCGAGGTTTATGCCGGCGAGGAGCTTGCAAAATACCTCGGCCTGAAAAAGATCGAAGTAAAGGATGGCGCATTCCCCATCGCTCTTTCGATCGATGAAACACTTGGAACCGACGCGTTCAAGATCACCGCAACCCTTTCGGGTGACAATGCAGGCATGACCATCAAGGGTGGCAACGGCCGCGGCGTGCTCTATGGCGTTTACAAGTTCCTTGAGGAGCTTGGCGGTGTTCGTTACTTTACCCCCGACCTTGAAACCGTTCCCACAAGCGATATCGTCCTCAAGGATGGCGTCGTTTTGGAATACACCCCCTTCTTTGAAGATCGCCGCTTGAATTGGAACTCGGTAAAACTAGCGACCGATTGGTGCCTCAAGCAAGGCATTAACGGCCACGACGGCGAAATGAGCGCAAAATACGGCGGCAAGAACGTTTACGGCAGTGGCTTGTTCGTTCACACGCTTGGTTTGCTGAACGAAGACACCAGCGACGAAACTCCCGGCGACAACCCCAATCCCTGCCTGACCAGTGAAGAAGTCTACCAAACCGTTCTCAAGAACCTACGTGCAAGACTTGAGGAAGACCCCACCGTAAACATTGTATCCGTCTCTCAAAACGATAACAACGACTATTGCAAATGCGAAAACTGTCAGGCGTCCGACGCGTATTACAGCACCTCTGCAACCGATCCTACCCAAGGCGGTCCTGCAGGTACACTCCTTGCGTTTGTCAACAGAATTGCCGAGGAATTAGAGGACGAGTATCCCGATCTCGTTATCGATACCCTTGCTTACAACTACACACAAGCGCCTCCCAAGAACATCGTTCCCCATGAGAATGTTTGCATCCGCGTTTGCTCCATTCGCGTATGCTTTATGCACCCCATGACCGTTTGCCCCGAGCACAAGGGGCCCAACGGCTATCAATGGACCCGAACCAAGCTCTTTATGAACGATTTTCTCAACTGGGGCAAGATCTGTGATCGCATTTACCTTTGGGACTACACCACCAACTTCCGTTTTTACATTGCTCCCTTCTCCAACTTCGGCGCAATTCGTGAGAATATGAAATTCTATCACGAAAACGGCGTGCGCGGAATGTTCCCGCAGGGCAACAGCCAATCCATTTCCGGTGAGTTTGGTGAGCTTCGCGCTTATCTTCTTGCAAAGCTGATGTGGAATCCTTATATGTCCCAAGAAGAATACGACAGACATATGAACGAATTTCTCGAGGCTTACTACGGTGCAGGCTGGGTATACATCCGTCAATTCATCGACAAGACCACGCAGCTTGTTGCAAACGACAACAGCTGCATCAACATTTACGAGGAACCGCTGCAATCCATCTCCAAGGAAGAATATCTTGCAAATGAATACTTCTTTGAAAATCTGTGGAGCAAGGCAGAAGCAGTTGCATATGACAGAGCCGAGTACGTACACCGCTCCCGTCTGCAATGGCGTTGCATTCAGATCCTCTTGCACCCCAACGACGAAGAGGCTCTTGCCTTTGCCGCAGAGGTCGAAAAGCTTGGCATCCGCTGGGCTGAGGGTAAAAACAACAATATCCCTATTTATCAAATGTCGTTCTTCACGGATCTTTATCCTGACCTTCAAGAAAAACCCGAAGAAAACCAATAAAGCAAAAATTTTTATAACAACAGGGCAAACACAAATTGTGTTTGCCCTGTTGTTTACTTTTTTGTAAACAAATCTCTCTATCTCTTGCTTTTATAATATATTTTGATATAATATACCTAACATCTTCGTTTTATATTTTTTTTGCTTTTTTGAAAGGAGCAACCTTTATGAAACAAACACTGACGCTTTTGCTCGTGGCAGCGCTTCTCTTGCCCTGTTTTATGACGGGGTGCAATACAACACCGCCCGTCGAAACCACCCCCGAAACGACCACCAAGCCCGACGAGCCGTGGTTCGTTATGCCTTCCTATGACGGAAACGGTATCACAGAGGATAACGTTCTCAAATCCGCCAACATCATTACGGGCGAGAGCGACAACGAGGTCTATGCAGGCGAAGAGCTCGCCGCTTACCTGACAAAAAAAGGCGTTGAGGTAAAGGATGGCGGCTTCCCCATCATCATTCGTCTTGCCCCGACACTTGGCGATGACAGCTTCTCTGTTGATGCGACACTTCGCGGAGAGGAAGCCTGTATGACCATTTACGGCGGCAACGGCCGCGGCGTTCTTTATGGCGTTTATCAGTTTCTTGAAAAATACGCAGGCGTGCGCTACTTTATGCCCGACCTTGAAAAGATCCCCGAGGGGGATATTGTTCTCCGTGACGGCAATCTGCTCGCTCGCGCCCCCTATTTTGAATACCGCCACACCAGCTGGCAATGTGTTGCTACAAAAGATGCGCTCTCTTGGTGTGTGAAAAACGGCATGAACGGCAACGGCCATCTCACCCCCGCGTTTGGCGGTAAAGTCGACTTCGCCCCCGGCTTAAACGTTCACACTCTTGGTAAATTGACCGAGACAGGTGGTACCGCATCCCCCAACCCTTGTCTTTCCAGCGAGGAAAACTATCAAAAGGTCCTCAAAAACGTGCGTGCCGTCCTGGCGAAAAGCCCCAACTCTCATCTCGTATCCATTTCCCAAAACGATAAAAATGAATACTGCAAGTGTGATGATTGCTTGGCCTCTTATGCCAAGTACACCCATAACCCCGACAACTACGAGGAGGGTGGCACCGCAGGCAATCTGCTTGAATTTGTAAACAGAATTGCCGAGGAGTTAGAAAAAGATTACCCCGACCTCGTCATTGAAACGCTGGCTTATAACTATACGCAAACACCCCCCAAGGGTATTGTTCCGCGTGAAAACGTTTGCATCCGTATCTGCTCCATTCGCGTTTGCTTTATGCACCCCATGACTGAGTGCCCCGATGCATTGGGCCCCAATAACTACGCGTGGAGCAGAACCCACGAGTTTTTACCCGATCTGCTTGCGTGGGGAGAAATCTGCGATCGCATGTACGTTTGGGATTACACCACCAACTTTGCATATTACATCGCACCCTTTTCCAACTTCGGCTCCCTTCGTGAGAATATGAGACTTTACCACGAAAACGGCGTTCGCGGAATGTTTGAGCAAGGCAACGCTCAATCCATTTCCGGTGAATTTGGCGAACTCCGCGCCTATTTGATCGCCAAACTGATGTGGAACCCCTATATGAGCGAGGAAGAATACTACTCGCATATGGATGAGTTTCTCGAAGCCTACTACGGTGCAGGTTGGGAAGGTATTCGCGCATTCATCGACTTGACAACCGAGCTTGTTGCCAATGACGGTAGCTGCATCAACATCTACGAAGCACCCCTGAACTCCATCACCAAAGAAGAGTACCTCGCACACGAGGCTGATATCGAGGCTTGGTGGAATACAGCCGAGGAGCTTGCGGGTGACCGTTTGGATGCCGTAAAACGCTCCCGTTTGCAATGGCGTTACATTCAACTGTTGCTCCATCCCGACGCAGAGGCTTGCCAACAGTTTATTGAGGACGTAAAGGGATACGATATTAGATGGGCAGAGAGCGACAAAAACAACAAGCCGCTCAATGAAATGTTTACAAATCTCTATCCCGTTGGCGGCGAAACCGGTGGCGGACCGCAGGACGGAGAAGATCCCATGAACCCCTAAATATAACACCCTACCGATAAAAGGAGGCAATCAAATGAGCATTACTCTCAAAAAAGTTTCTATCATCACAGGCAACACCGAAACCGAGGTGTATGCAAAAGAAGAGCTGCAAAAATATTTGGAGATGAAAGGCGTTGCCATCGAGGATGGTGGCTATCCTATCACCATCACCTATGACAAAACGCTCTCTCGCAATGACGGCTTCCGCGTCAGCGCAACCGCCGATGGAATGACCATCGCGGGCGGCACAGAGCACGCCGTTCTCTATGGCGTTTACAAGTTCCTCGAGAAATACGCAGGTGTTCGTTACTTCCTGCCGGGTCTTGAAAAGGTCCCCGCAGGCGACATCACGTTTGATGAGGGCGTTCTCATTGATTTTGCACCCATTTTCGAGTCTCGCCAAATCAACTGGAACGCCGTAAAGGGAAGCGCCGAATGGTGCACAAAGCAAGGCATTAACAACTGCGATGCCGATATGAGCGGCAAATTTGGCGGCAAGTGGAGCTATGGCGGCTTGTTTGTGCACACCCTTGGTAAGCTGACCGAAACCGGCGAATGGGGCGGTGCGAACCCCTGCCTCTGCGACCCCGAAAACCTCAGAAAGGCTATCAAGAACGTCAGAGCCGCTCTCGAAGCAAACCCTGACACCGATATCGTTTCTGTTTCGCAGAATGACAATAACAACTACTGCAAGTGCGAAAAATGCCAAGCGATCGACGCAGAAGAAGGTAGCCCCTCGGGAAATATGCTTCGCTTTGTCAACGCCATCGCGGCAGACATTGCAGAGGATTATCCCCACGTGGTGGTTGACACGCTCGCTTACAACTACACGCAGGCCGCTCCCAAGATCACAAAGCCCCTGCCCAACGTTTGCGTGCGCCTCTGCTCTATTCGTTGCTGCTTTATGCACCCCCTGACCAAGTGCCCCAACAAGAGCGTTTGGACAAAGACCCCCAGCCTCGTTCGTGACCTTGTGGAATGGGGTAAGATCTGCAACCGCATCTATATTTGGGATTACACCACAAACTTCAAATTCTACGTTCCCACCTATGCAAACTTTGGTGCGCTGCGCGAGAATATGCGTTTTTACGTTGATAACCACGTGCGCGGAATGTTCCCGCAGGGCAATAGCCAATCTGTTTCGGGTGAGTTTGGCGAGGTCCGCGCTTATCTGCTTGCCAAGCTGATGTGGGACCCCTATATGTCGGAAGAAGAATACTACACGCACATGGATGAGTTCCTCGAGGCCTACTACGGCGCAGGCTGGCAGTACATTCGCAAATACATCGACAAGACCACAAAGTTGGCAGAAGACGGATGTATGAACATTTACGAAAATCCCTTTACAGCCATCACGCGCGAGGAATACGCCGAGAACGAGGAGTCCTTTGACGAGCTTTGGGCAAAAGCCGAGGAGCTTGCCGACGAGGACCGCGTAGAGAACGTTCGCCGCTCCGCTCTGCAATGGCAGTATCTGAAATTGATGCTCCACCCGAGCCTTGAGGGTTCCAAAAAGCTGGTTCACGACGTCAAGAGCCGCAATATCCTTTGGCTCGAGCGCAAATATGAGGTTGAGGACGCAACCGACCTCTCCCTTAGCCCCGACCATTGGTTTGATTACAGATATTAAAAGAATAACAAAAGGACAGAGAACTCAAAATGCTCTCTGTCCTCTTTTCTTGCCATCCACTGACTTAATAAGGATAGCAAAGCAATAATGTTTTTGTCAAATTTTCAAGTTTTATTGACAAATCAGCAGAAATGTGATAAAATATACCCGTCACATGAATTGCATATGTTCCAACCAACGAAGGGAAAATACTTTTGGCAAAAAGTGTTTTCTCCTTTTCCTCATCCCTTCGTTGGGGGAGCAATTCGTGTGACAACAATTGAAGGGGAAGCATTTTTTCGGTGCGTTCCTTTTGGGGCGCACTTTTTTATATGCTGATAGGGGGATATATGGGTAAGAATATTCAAAAAAGGGTAATCGATATTACCGGCGTAGAACTCATGCCCGGGGAGCCTACCACTTGTCTTGGCAACGGAAAACAAGGCTTTGAGTGTTGTTGCGATGAGTGCGACTACTATTTGTTTTGTTTTCCTGAATTTTATCCAAAAAGCAAAGAAGAAAATATTCCTATGGGTAGCTATCTAAAGGACTGTTCTGAAATTTAATAAAAATAATACATACCAACAGGAAAAGGACAGAGAATGCTTTCGTTCTGTCCTTTTTATGCATTCACACGATAAGAGTTCTCTCGGGATGACCGCTCTAACGCATATAACAAAATAATCAGTCAGCCTGTCATCCTGAGCGAATTTGCGATATGTGTTTGTTTTGCAAACCAATAGGAGCTGTCCTTGCGGACAGCTCCCTTTTTGTTGGTTTTTTTGATTAGCCTTCAAGCCAAGTGTAGAGCTCGGTATTGAAAACAAGCGTTGCTTCGCCGTTGGCAAAGGTGAACATGGTTGCCATAACGTCATCCTCGCTGGAAGCGATATAAGTGATTCTACCCTGTCCGTTGTCGATGATATTGACGCCATTGTAACCAAGGTAGGTCTTGTTGGTAATAGAGCCGTCGCGAACTCCGTTTACAAAGTTGACATAGGATGTGTGGTCAACGCCTGCCGCATCGTCATCGCGGTTGAGCGCAAAGGATGCTTGACCGCCGGTGTAACCCCAGCCGCACAAAACAGACCAACGTCCGTTACGGGAACCGTATGCTGCTCCCATAGGCAGGAATGCATAATCAACGCCAGCGCTTTCATAAACCTTCTTCAGGTTTCTCCACTCTTGGCTTTCATTTGCGCCTGTGGTAAGACCGTGGTGCGTGATTTGCAGGATGCTGCTTGCAAAAGCGGAAGCCTCGTAGTTTTTCCACAAAGCCGTTGCGGGAATCTCACCTGCATCACCAAAGGAGAGGAATGCCGTGCCGCCTGCGTTCCAACGGGTAATGATACTTGTATCGTTATAGTCGGGCAGACGGTTGGAAGGAGACCAGATGAGGTCAGGCGTGTAGAACACGTCGATGGTTGCATTGCCAAAGTAGTATTTCAGATTTGCGTGAGGCAGAATATAGGTTGCGTTGGGATAGGTGGTTTTGCAGAGCTCGTGGAATACAGCCTCACCAACACCGCCACCAATATCGGAGAGTGCCTTGTTGGCGGGGAGCTGATACATAATGTAGTTGACCTCGGTCTTATCGGCATACTTTTCGCCAAAAGAGGTCATAATGCCGTTGTGGTCGCCGTGACCGTGGCTAAAGATCCACGCTTCGATCATATATTTGCCGTCGGCATTCTTTGCAATGTCAAGCTTTACAAGCGCATTATAAAGGTTATCTGCATTGGTTTCGTAACTGAAGCCACCGTCAATAACGATCGCCTTGCCATTGGAAAGCTTCATAATGTAGCACATACCGATCTGCGGGTTGCCCTTGTCGGTAGCCTTGTTGGGATCTCTGTTGTCTCTTTCAACACCGATCTGGATCAGTGTGACCGTTCCCTTTCCTGTCTCTTCGTTGGGAGTAAGGGGGGCGAGTGCATTCTCGTCAATCGTGTCGTAAGCGATGCGAAGGTCGCCGGTTGTGTTGAACCAATACATTGTGACAAGCTTGTTACCCTTGGAGAGAACGATCGTTTCAAATCTTGCGCCTTCAACAGTATCAACATCAAGAAGCGTATAACCCTCTGCCTTGAATTGATCTACAAAAATTGCACTGTCCCAAACGTTGGTGTAGATCTCCATATTCGAGTCGAAGGTGTTTTCAAAGGACTCGGTAAGCGTGGGCTCTGCCAACCAATCGTAGAGCTTTTTGTTTACATCAACCGTCAATTTTCCGCTCGCAAAGGAGAATACCGTTGCCATAGGATCAAGCTCGCTGCCGGACATATAGGTAATAAGTCCATTGGCACTCTTGAGCATATTGATGCCGTTGTAGCCAAGGTAGGTCTCATGGGTGTTCGTTCCGTTGGCGACATCTTTTACAAACGCTTCATATACATCCTTAGAAAGATCTACGCCGTGTTTGTCGCTCATGTTCAGCATATAAGAGATACCTGTTCCTGCATTGCCGCGGAAGATCATTTCGGTAGCACGTCCGTTATAGGAGTTGCCGGGATGACGGTCGCCCATAGGAAGCACCGCATACTTCGCACCTGTTGCATCGAGGACCTTCTTGATATACGTCCATGTGTAGTCGCTGTAATTGACACCGTCTACTTTTTCCTTGGTGGTAAGACCGTGGTGCGGATATTGGAAGAGGTCACACGCAAAGGTGCTGCTCTCGTAGTTGTTCCACATAACCGTGAAGGCGGATTCGCCTGCATCACCGGTGGAAAGGAAGGAAACACCGCCGCCATTGACCATAAAGACCAAGCTGGTGCTGTTATAATAGGTGATCTTGCTCTCAGGCGACCAAACGAGGTCGGGTGTGTAGAGCATATCGATAGTGGCATTGCCAAAGTAATAGGTTACACCTGCGCGAGGAATGAGGTGTACGGCGTTTGGATATGCAACCTTACAGTTTTCGACAAAAGCCTTTTCTCCGGCGGCACTTGTGGGAGCCAACAGTTGACCGACACTGGGGAGATTGTAGATAACACATTCTACGTCTACCTTATCACTGTACTTTTTACCAAAGGCTTCCATAACGCCAATGTGGTCTCCGTCGCCGTGCGAGAAGAACCAAGCGGCGATGATATATTGATCGTTATCGTTTCTTGCAACGTTTAATTTGGAAAGTGCACCGTAGACGTTATCGGCGTTGCTCTCAAGGTTAAAGCCACCGTCAATAACGATCGCACGACCGTCGGAAAGCTTGATAACGTAACACATACCGATCATCGGGCTGCCCGTATCGGTGGGGCCTCTTTGAATACCAACCTGAACCATGGTCAATTCACCCTTGCCGGTTGTCTGGTTGGGGGAGAGCGGTGCAAGAGCATTCTCATCCAATTTTTCAAAGAGGATGCGTGCTTCGTTTTCGGCAGGCTTCCAATAAACGGTTGCCAATTCCATTCCGTTGGTAAAGAGCAAGGTATCAAACTTTGCGCCTGCTACGGAAGTAACATCAACTGCCTCAAAGCCGCGCGTGGTAAATGCGGAAACAAGGCTTGCTCTGTCAGAAACATTCTTCAAAACGACCTCTTGTGTTTCAAAGGTGCTTTCAAAGAGCTCGGCGGCACTGTCAATGCTTGTAATAACATCGGTGGTGTTGAACTCGGGCAGCTTGAGCCACTCGGAGAGCTCCTCGTTCTTCTTAACGGTAACGCCACCCTTGGCAAATTGGAATACGGTTGCCATTTCCGTCTTATCGCGAGAGGAGATGTAGGTGATCAGGCCGTTGCCGTTATCGATCATATTGATGCCGTTATAGCCGTGCAGAGATTTTACGTTTTTGAAGTAAGAAGACTGCTGCTCCATATAGTTGAAGCCTGTTTCAACGGTTGCAATAAAGCGGTTGAACAGCTCCTGTCCAAAATAACCGTTGGATGTGGGAGCGTCGCCTTGCTTAACAAACATGGACATTTGTCCACCGATTCCGTTGACGCCGGCATAAGCATATTGGAAAATAACTGCCCAACGACCGTTGCCGCTCTTCCAGTTTCCGTTCTCAACGCTATCGCCAATGCGCGTACCCATCGGGAGAACCGCATAGGAGATGCCTGTTGCCTCGTAGATCTTTTTGATGTTATCCCAAACGTGGATGTTTTTGTCGTCGGTGGTAAGACCGTGGTGGGTGATCTGCAGAACGCCGCTCTTATAAGCAGTTTCATCGAACAAGCCCCAGGATCTTTCTGCTGCGAGATCGCCTGCGTCACCCATGCAAAGGAAGCCTGTGCCGCCGCCGTGAACGTTGAAGATCAAGCTGGTGTTGTTGTAGTAGGTCAGCTTGTTGTCGGTTGCCCACAGTACGTCGGGGGTGTAGAGCATACTAACGGTCGCGTTGCCGAAATAGTAGTTAAGACCTACGTGGGGGTTGACGTATGTAGCGTTCGGATACGCGGTCTTGCACAGCTCGTGGAAGGCTTCCTCGCCTTCCTTGCCGCCGCCGGTAGCAGAGATCGTATCGTTCATGGGGAACTGATAGAGGAAATAGTTGATCTCTGTCTTGTCGCTGTAAAGAGGAGCAAAATTGTTCAATACACCGTTGTGGTCGCCGTGGCCGTGGGTAAAGATCCAAGCCTCGATGATGTATTTGTCATCCTCTGTCTTGGCAATATCCAATTTTGCCAAAGCTGCGTAGATGTTTTCGGCGCACTCGTCGTAATAATAACCGCCGTCGATGATCATTGCGCGGCCGTTGGAGAGCTTGAATACATAGCACATACCGATCATCGGGTTGTCAACAGCCTGGCCTCTTTCAACACCGATCTGTACCATCGTCAAGGTGCCGCCGCCCGTGGATGCGTTCTCTTGCAGAACAGAAAGAGCATCCTCATCAGCCTTTTCCCAGGTGACGCGCATTTCTTTTTCTGCCGGGATCCAATAGAGCGTAATGAGCTCTTCGGCTTTTGTTAAGAGAATGGTTTCAAATTTTGCACCTTCGACCATACCAACGTCGAGTTGGGTATAGCCTTCTGCCTTAAATGCATTGAGAACGGTATCGCGGGATGCGACGTTCTCAAAGATAGCCTCTTGGCAGCCAAAGGTTGCCTCAAAGACTTGTGCGGGACTCAGAGACGCAACGATATCTGCCGCCGTTTTATCGGTCGGGGAAACGCCGGGATCGTCTGTGTTGGGAGTGGTTACTGCGGGAGTCGTTTCTGCGGGCTCATTGTTTTTGTTCGCAACAACGATCCAAACGATGGCTGTTGTAACAACAATAAGAGCAAGAAGAACGGCTACGTATACCTTCCAATACTTTTTGTCAAGGTATTTCTTCCAGTCAAATTTTTTAGAGCTTTTGCTCATTTTGCTTTCTTCCATTCCTTTGTGTTCCTTTCCAAAAGTCCCCTTTTATGTGGGGGTATGCCTTATTATAGCATCATAGCACAAACTTGTCAATTCTTTTTATTAAAAAACCATAGGTTTTTTACACTTTGGACAAAAAAGGAAAGCGCACACCGATAGCGTGATGCTCCAAGCGGAGCATTCATGCTAAACGATGTTTGCCCTCACGGGCAAGTGATGACGGCTTCGCCTCGTGATGTTCACTGCGTGAATGATGTTGTGCCTTCGGCACAGTGGGCAAACATCACATCACTGCGAGCCTTGGCGAACAACATCATTATGCACAGCATAGCATCACTTTTGCGTCAGCAAAAACATCACTAACAAAAAAAGAGCAGACATACAAGATTTTTCGTCTTGCGTGTTTGCTCTTTCTGTTTGTAATAAGGGTTTTGGCTTAGCCCATATTTGCATTTGAGCCTGATTTTTTAGTTTTCTTCTTTTTGAGAAGAGCTTTTTTCCATTCCCATGGTGTTTTTCAAAACTCTCTTAATTCTTCGTGTAATGCGGTTGTGGAGAACAAAATCGATGGATCTTCGCGGCAGACTTGCTTTGTCGGGCGGCAAGAAAACATACGTTCCGCTCTCGGCTTTGGCCTTTTCGCGTCCGTTTACAACGTATCCGCGGGGAGCAATCACAAAGCCCTTGGCGCCTGCGGGATAAGTCAATTTCATTCTCACGCAATCCGGTTCTCTCTCCCAAGACACCTCAACGCGGCCCGAGGTAGCCTTATAATAGGCTTTTGCGCTCTGCAAAGTGGAAGGAAATACAGGACGTATATTGATATTCGCCGCATTTTGCAGGTCGGGATTGGGACGGATGCCCGCGAAATATTCGATGAACAGCGCCGAAATGTCACCCCAGAAATGGTGATTGAGCGAACCGTAGGGCTCTCTTACGTTCTCGGCAAGCGTGGTCAGGCCATCGGCGATCATAACGCCGTAAGAGGGGGGATCGGGGCGCGTGATCATCTTGAATGCGAGATCCTCGTAGCCGTTGTCGCAAAGCACACGGAAGATGACACGTCCGCCAAGCACGCCAACACCCATGTGGTCGTCTTGCTTGTGGATCTCGTCGAGAAGGATCGCAAGTGCCTTTTCTTTTTCTTCCTCGTTGTCGCAAAGACCGTAATAGATCGCCATCGATTGAACCGATTGACGTCCGCTGATAAAGCGCATCGTATCGGCATCCTCCAAAAGATGCTTGCGGATGGCGGCGCGCATTTCGGTTGCAAAATTGCGACAATAGTCCGCTTCCTCAGGCATTTCCATACGGTCGTAAAGGTACGCCGCCTTGACGGCGAGATCGTAAGCGATGGTGCTATCGGTAAAAATAAGCGGTGTTGTGTAATCGGGATTTGCGGGGCACCAATCACCAAGTCCGATCTCAAGCAGTCCGCGGATATCGCGACGCGAGGTCAGGTAGCGAAAATAGCGCACCATCGCCTCTTTTGCCGCCTCTGCCACGCGCAAGTCGTCGCGCAGAACCGCCGTAAAATAAGGCAAATAGATGAGCACACTATCCCATGCAGGGCCGTTGCCCCAGTGGAAGCCCCATCCGCCCGTGGGCACGATGCCGGGGAGCGCTCCCTGCTCGTTCATTGCACGAACGATGCACTTTTCCCACATCAGGTAGTTATCCTCGGGCTCGAAATTGAGGAGTGTCTGCTCGGCAGAAAGTGCCGCATCAGCCGTCCAACCGTTCTTTTCGCGGTGAGGACAGTCGTTGGGAAAATGCTGGAAGTTGCCAAGCGTGGAGCGACGCGTCATCCCCTGCAATTTGTTCAGAGTTTCATCGGAGCAATGGAAGTTTCCTCTGTCGCCAAGCTTGGTGTTCATCACCACGCAGGTCAAAAGATCGACCGTTGCCTGATGTGCTTCGATGCCCGTAACGTAGGCGTATCGGAAGCCGTAATAGGTAAAATGGGGGATGTATTCTTCAACGCCCTCACCCTTGCAGATGTATTCGGTGCGTTGTACGTAAGGGTTAAGATGTGCCAGGTGCGGGCGGTCGAACATAATGCTTTTGAAGCATATCTTTCCGTTTTCCAACATCTCGCTGTGATCAATGACGATGTGCTGTTCTGCCTCTCCCTTGATGGAAAGGCGCGTCAGACCAACAATGTTGACACCAAAATCGTAAAGGTATCCGCCATCGACGGGCGTGATGGAAACAGCCTTTAATTCACCCGTGGCGACAATGGGACGGTTGTCGCAAAGAATTGCATCGCCTCGATTGCAGCTTCGATGAATGGGCGGTGTCCAATTTGAAAGATCGCAGCCAACCAAATTCCAATTTGCAACCTCTTTGTTTGCATCGTATTTTTCACCGTAACGCAGATCGTCAAACACAATGGGAGAGGGGTGGCAACGAACATTTTCATCGGCTTCGATCACCGTTTTTTCATCACCTGTGGTAAGCTCCAGCGCAAAGGCGAGCTTGGGAGCGGAAAGAAAAGAGGTTTTGTCAAAATCCCAAATAAATCCGCCAAAACCGTTTTGCATACCGTTGCCAAGAATAAAGGCAATAACATTATCGCCCTCGCAAAGCAAAGACGTAACGTCGTAGGTGTCATAGGGCAACACTTGATCGGGGTTGACGATAAAGGGAGAAAGATGCCCTTTTGTTATTTTCTTTCCATTGACAAACAGCTCGTAAAAGCCAAGCGCGCAAACGGTCAGCTCTGCCTTTTGGGGAAGAGTTGAAAGATTGAAATCGCGGCGCATATAGGGGGCGGCAACCCAATCGTTTAAGGTGCACGTTTTTCTTGAAAAGGATATGAACTTTTGAGAGAATATCATTGTCAGATTCCTCCTTTTTGCTTTTCTTTATTATACCACTCTTGCGCGAAAATGTCAATGGTTTCTAAAAAGTAGGGCGGGGGCTTGCTCCCGCCCTACCGGTTGATATTCACTCTGCATTCTGCACTCTGCACTCTTATCCCCTCCCCTCGCGCCGACTGTCCGTTAGTGCACTAACAACTCTATTTAGATAATTTTTGTGCGAGAGTTCTTGAAAGGGGTGTGGGGGAAACTTCTTGCAAGAAGTTTCCCCCACAATCATTCCTTATTTTTCTATAACAGACTTTTTGCTAAAGATTCTCGCAAACTTCTCGGCAGGGAATTTGAAGTGGCGGTCGTAGGTAAGCAGACCGTTTTGTTCTTGTTCCACGTCGGTGAGCTGGGTGTAGCAGAATGCGAAGAAATGCGGATTTTCGAGGAGAGCATCGGTGAGCCCCTCAAGACGCGTGAAGAATTCGTCCTCGCTGAGAACGGATGCACCGTAGCCCCAGCCTGCGTTGTCGTTGTCCATAACCCAACGGATGCCGCCGTATTCGCTCATAAATACGGGCAGCTCTGTTTTGTAGACCTGGCGATGCGAATTTAATCTGTGAAGCTGATCGCGCGCGATGCCCTTTTCCATTTCCGCATAATAAGAACGGAACAGGGCTGGATCTTGCTCGTAGTCGTGCACGTCGTGAACGTCGGTGCGTGTCGTCGGGAACGAGCCGCTCGTTGCAACAACGGGGCGCGTGGTGTCGATCGCTTTGGTGATGTCATAAACGGCATCGATGAGCGCGATGCTCTGCGGATGTCCGTTTCGCTCCCACGTCTCGTTGAAAGGACACCAGCCAATGATAGACGGGTGCGAGAAATCGCGCTCCATTTCCTCAAGCCACTCGGGTAAAAAGTTTTCAAGATTGGCAAAATTGGTGTGGTCGAAGCCCCAGTTGCCTGCCTCTGCCCAAACCATGTAGCCGAGCTTGTCGGCGTGATAAAGGAAACGAGGCTCAAACACCTTTTGGTGCAGGCGTGCGCCGTTAAATCCGCAAGCCATCGAGGCTTCAATATCGAACTTGAGTGCTTCATCCGTAGGAGCCGTGATAACTCCCTCGGGATTGAAGCCTTGGTCGAGAACAAAACGACCGAAAACGGTCTTGCCGTTGATCTCAAGGCCCTTCTCTTTTGTCAATTTGACCTCGCGCAAGCCGAAGTAGCCGTTCATCACGTCAACCTTTTCGCCCGACGTCAGCTCGAAAACAAGATCGTAGAGTCTTCCGTTACCGCATTCCCAAAGGTGTGCTTCGGCAAGGTCAATTTCCATAACCGTGGTTGCAGATGCCATTTTTGTGGTGGCAGAACCCATCAGTTTTCCCTCAAAATAGGCTTTTATGCACAACGTGTCGTCGCTTTGCGTGCCAACAGTCGCGGTTTCGATAACAACCGAGGGCTTTGAAATGTTCGGGTAAACCTTGTAGGAGAGGACGTGTGCCGCCTCGACTGCTTCGAGCCAAACGGTCTGCCAAATGCCCGTGGTGCGCGTGTAGAAGCAGCCGTAAGAGTTCAGCTTTGTGGACTGCTTGCCCGCAAATTGCTTACCCGAAAGAATGTCATCCTCGGCATAAATCGTGATATAGTTATCCTTTTGGGAAAGCGCGTCGGTGATATCATAAGAGAAGGACGTGTAGCCACCCTTGTGCGGATCTCCTACCGATTTGCCGTTGACAAACACGCGCGTGGTGTGGTCGCAGGCGTCGATGTGCAAGATCACACGCTTGCCAGCCCACTCTGCGGGAATGTCAACATTTCTGCGATACCAAACCGCATTCATAAAATCGGTGTGTCCAATGCCTGACAGAACCGTTTCGGGCGAGAACGGAACGTTTATTTTTTGATCAAGGCTGCCTCTCTCGTAAAATTTCTTTTCCAAGCCAACCTTGGCGTTATCAATTTCAAAATCCCATACGCCATTGAGGTTGACCCAATCTTGGCGCAATCTGTCGGGACGGGGATGCTCACATCTTGGAATGTTGCTCATAATTTTTCTCCTATTATTTATCTGTTATTCTTTATCAATTATTTTTTTCTCTTTTGCTGTGCGCCCAAGCAACGGCACTGTATGTAACTGCTCCGGGGCAAATAACACCCAAATCTTGAAAGCCGTTGATGAAAAACGTGATCATATTCACCAGAGCGCACGAAACAAAAACAACAATTGCCATCAGTTCAAAAAAGTCCAAAAACTTTTCGGGACACATAGGGTTCTTCACCTGAAAGAAGGTAATAAGAAAGACACCGAAAAACCAACCTATGCTCACAATAAGCATAACAATAAGATCCTCGCCTTTGTTCTCGGATACCCCAAACAAAGCAAACAGCAAATATGCTACCGCAGCAAAAGCGATTGGAAACCAAAACGCGAGCTTTTTGTTTTCAAACAGTTTGTCAAGAATGTTTCTCATTTCGCACCGCCTTTCTTTCGTTTATTATAGCATAAATGGAGGAACGTGTCAAGATTGAAGGAAATATTTACAAGAGGAAAGTTCCTTTTGTTTCAACATTGTTCACCAAAGAAGCTTACTCCCCCTGCTTCTAACACATGCAAATAAATAAAAAATCCGTATGTCATCCTGAGCGGAGTCGAAGTTTCGCCGAGTGAGGAACGAGGTGAGAACCAAAAAACGCTTTGCGTTTGGCAGGAATCTCGCTACAAATCTTGGTGACTTTTTGATGGGATGTAACATTTTCTTTGGCAAGCCACCCAAACTCGTTTAGAGATCCCATCGTCGCATTCGCTCCTCGGTTCTGCTTGTTCGCTCACGCTCAACCCGCAGAACTTCGACTGCAAAATCGCACTGCGATTTTTTCGCTCAGGATGACATGTTGATTGGTTGTTTTGTGAGATGCGGTTGTTTTTACGGGACGTCGAGGACGTCGTCCCCTACGAGAAATCAATCATTTCGCGCGTTTTTTGGTTTTATAAAAAATGTAAATTGCTTTTCGCGATTGATTCAAAGCAACTTTTGTAGGGGGCGACGTCCTCGACGCCCCGCTTGCATCTAAAACATACCAATAAGTAAAACCTCTGTATGTCATCCTGAACGGATAGGCCGGCGCAAATAGTTGCGGCTTTGCAACAATTTTGCACTTTCATCTTGACTTTTTCTTCTATATATGATAATATGAAAATATCAAAAACAACCGCAAAAGGAGCAACCGTATGAAGATCTTTACATCCGTTCCGTCCGAGAACCTTTATTTTCAGGAGACGACCGTTGAAGCAGGCAACGCCCCCGAAAAAACCGAAATGGGCGTTATCAACGTGTTTGACGAGTTTGAATATCAAAGCATTTTGGGCTTTGGCGGCGCTTTTACCGAGTCGGCGGCTTACAATTATGCACAGCTTACCGACGAGCAGAAAAAGCTCTTTTTGGAGAGTTATTTCTCGCGCGAAAATGGCATCGGCTACAATTTTGGTAGAACGCACATCAACTCCTGCGACTTCTCTCTCGACGTTTATTCTTACATCGAAAGCGGCGACAAGGAGCTGAAAACTTTCTCGCTCGAGCGCGACAGAAAATACATCATTCCCTTTATTAAGGATGCTATGAAGTATTGCCAAGATGAGCTCGTTCTGTTCGCATCCCCTTGGAGTCCCCCTGCGTTTATGAAAGATAATGAAAGCGTTTTCCGCGGTGGCTCCCTGAAAGAAGAATACAAGGAGTGCTGGGCAAGATATTACGCAAAGTACATCAAGGCGATGGCAGAAGAGGGCGTTACCATTTCCGCCATCTCCATTCAAAACGAGCCCATCGCGCGCCAATCCTGGGAGAGCTGCTATTACTCCCCCGATGACGAGCGCGAGTTCATTGAAAAATATCTCTCCCCTGTTCTTGATGACGAGGGACTTTCCCACATCAAGATCATTATTTGGGACCACAACAAAGAGCGCGTTTATGACCGTACCAAAAAGATCTTCTCTTCCAAAGCGGTCGAGGATCGCGTTTGGGCGGTTGGCCACCACTGGTATTCGGGCAACCACTTTGACGGCATGAGACTTGTGCACGAAAAGTTCGGCAAGGTTTTGCTCAGCACCGAAAACTGCGGATCTATTAACGAGGACCCCATCTCTCTTGCCGAAAGATACGGCAAAGAGCTGTGCGGCGACTTTAACAACTTTACAGCAGGGCTTTGCGACTGGAACCTTTTGCTGAGCGAAAAAGGCGGGCCCTTCCACAACCGTTCCGCAGGCACCACCGCGGTTGCGGGAATTGTTTTTGAGGACAAGGCGGCAGGCTGCCACGCACCCATCCTTTACAACACCGAAACCAAAGAGCTTGTTTTCACTCCCATTTACTATTACATCGGGCATTTTTCCAAGTTCGTGCAACGCGGTGCCGTGCGTATCGCTACCACCCGATATAGCGAAAACATTTACACCGTCGCCTTCAAGAACCCCGACGGCAGCATCGTCCTCGTTATGATGAGCACCTCTCACCGCGAGCTCCCCGCCGTTGTAAGACACAACGACGTTTGCACCAAGCTCACCATGCAACCTCACTCCATGATGACGGTGATTTTGTAAGATTTGAAATTTCAAATTATCGTTTGATATAAAAAAGAAAGCAGACCACCACGGTCTGCTTTCTTCTATGCTATAAACAAATAAAAGCCATAAGAAAAGAACGGAACAAAAACAAATAAAAAGATGAGAACAAAGGATATGATTTTGATTACACGCTTTTGCGCGAGCATTGCAGAAAGGATAGAGAAAATCAATCCCACAAAGGTAAGCAAAGCAATCCCCATTGCCAAAATTTCTACCCCAACCCCCAAAAAATCAACTCCGCTGCCGCCCATCTCCTTAATTCTATCCAGTTGAAGATCGACTTCAATCGTTCCCGTAATTGCAAAGTATATATCAAACAAAAAGATAGCCACCGTTAATATAAAAAGCACCCACGAGATCACTTTTTTCATATTGTTCTCCTTTCTTGTTTCTGTTTTTATTTTAGCATATCTGTATTCTTTTTGCAAGTGTGAACACATAAAAATTTATATAGGGATGTAAAAAGTTGAAGATGGGATAAAGAAAAAGCCGCGCGATAGTCGCGTGGCTTTCTTTTTATAACCGTTTTTCGGCAAGGATTTTTTTGTATTCCAAAAACTCGCAGTCGTTTGGGGTGGTTTGCAGTACAAAAGCGATCCTTCCGCACAGCGACAGAACGTATTGCTCCCTATCCGATATTCCACATCTCTTTATGTGCTCATCCAACCCGAATTTTTGAATGTAGTGCATCTCTTGGCGGATCTTCTTTTTATATTCTTTTGTAATATTGAGTTTTTCATTTACAACAATTCCCGTTACCGTTTGGCGCTTGCTTGCGGGAATAACCGCCGTTTTGCGATTTTTCAAAAACAGACCAAGCTTGCAAAGCTCCCCTTTTACAAAAGCAATGACTTCCCCCTCGTCAAAATCGCCCGAAAAAGTCATATCGTCGCAATATCTCGTATACGCGATCTTCTTCTCGTCGCAAAACGCTCCAACAGTCTCATCAAAATCGTACATAATGATGTTTGTAATGGCAGGCGAGGTGGGCGCACCTTGCGGAAGCGACTCCTTGTAATAACAAAGCATCGTTAAAAGAACGCGAATGGGCTCTGCAAATTTCTCTTCGCAAAAAACGGTATTCTTGACTTGAGAATACAGAATGTGATCAAAAAAGCCTTCTATGTCAAGCTTCAAAATCTTCTTCTTTCCAATGTGCGGCTGAGCGTTCCGCTGAACATTGCTCCCGACCTTATATGCCTTTGCATATTTTGAAACAGGATATTGCGCCAAGATGTTATCTGCTATTGATTTTTGTACTCTTTTCAAAATCAAATCGGGAACGGAGAGCTTTCGTTTACTGCCGTCACGCTTTGGAATGAGGACGTTGTGATAATGCTTTTCAAGATTGTTGCTGAGCCCGTAAAGGGTCTTTGCCGAAAAGCCCAAATCTTGCTCAACAGAAGCAAGCTCTTTGTAAACGATCATATAGCGACTCCTTTCCCGATGATTAGAACAACACCAATTTGTATGGCAAAACGCGCAGACGTAGTACTACAAGGCAGAGCCTTGTATCACTTCGTCGAGCATTTCGACTGAGCGAAGCAAGACCGAGCAAAAGTCCCGATGTGCTCGCGCGTCGGAAAGACTTTTGTAGGGCTTGTGCAGCGAATACGCTAAACCTTGGGTGAAAAGATGACGACTCGCCATCCCTTTCGAAAAAATCGAAATACACTGTTGTTCTGTTTTTATTGTATCATATCTTTATCCTTTTTACAAGTACAGATAACAAAAAACTTATTTTGAGATAAATAAATTGAAGGAGAGATAAGAGAAAGCCACGGTGCAAAACGCAACCGTGACTTTCTTTTTGTGTATAACAATATCTGTTTTTTTATCAATCTACTTGTTTGATGGTAACATCGCCTTCGATCTTGTCACATTTTAGAGAGTTGCAAACAATTTTTCCGTGACTGTTGATTTCGTATGCGGTAATGGAGCCCTGCGCTGAAACGTCTCCGTTTATTTCATGACAATCAATATATCCGTGGCAAACAACGTCACCGTTTATGCTACTATCAGACATAAGATTGCCCAAAACCTCAACCTTAAAATATTGTCTGGTCGTTTCATTACAATTTCGCGGGAAAGTCACTTCCATGCAGGTGTTAACTTCTTGCGATTTCATAATTTTCTTGCCCACGGTTTGAAAAATCCTTATCGTATTATCATCCGCCCAAGGGAACTCCGCACAATGGTCATAATGAATTTCGGTCTTTACTTCTCGAGAAAACAATTCATCTACATAACATCCAAAAGCATCAGCAAGCACCGGTAAAAGCATCACATCAGGCATACTTGTTTCAGACTCCCACTTCGATACAGCTTGATTGGATACTCCAATTTTTTCACCGAGCTCTGCTTGTGTCCATCCCTTGGCTTTTCTAAAACGCGCAATGTTTTTTCCAATAGACATAACAATCTCCTAAATTTGTTTTCAAAATCGACTTTGTAACTATATTATACACCTTAAACATTGGAAAGTAAAGATAACATTTGGAGATTTTACACCCTAAAATTCTCCGTTTGGTTGGAAAAATACTGTCTACTTGTGTTTTTGTTTTTCCCCTCGGGGGCAAGGGGAAAAGAAAGACTGCACGGTCTTTCAGGGGGAGTGGTAAATACGCTTTTTGCTATAACAATCATTTTGCAGATGTGCCGACATCACTTTCGATTTTCTTCACAAGATTGATAAATCTCTCCTCTTTATGGAGTTTTTTATAGAAAGTATCCCGCTTATCCATAAACACTTTGTTCAACAATTCCGGAACTGCCTTTGTGGCATAGACATCCACAGAAAGATCTTTGAGAGTATCTGTAAAGGTTGACGTATAACAAACTTCGCCATTCTCGCGAAGTTGATCGAGATAAGCATCAAAAGCTTTGGCGTGCTCGTATGCTTTTTCAAGAGCAAAAATTGCCTCGTCGAAGCGCTCTTGCCCAATTAAAGCATCCGCGTAATCAATATACAACTCTTCCACTTTACAGTGGCAGAACGCATAGTTTCCATCATCAAATATGAAAGCATACAAGTCTATCAACTTTTCAAAAGCTTTTGCTCTTAGGGCTGAATTTTTGGTTTGTCGCGGCAGATGCACAAGCAAGCGGAAAAGTCCGCCTTGCAAGAGGACTTGACTGTTATTTCTTGCTTCGTCATCGTATTTTCCATTAAAAGCAGCAAATAAATTGGCAGCCTTGCAATCGGGGCAGTATTCTGCAAGCCGATATACTTTTTCCTTTTCTCCAATATCCCCATACAATCTTATAAGAATATCTCGACACTCGCTTCTGATTTTATCGTCGACAGATGTGGCAAGCAGCTTTTCCATAATTTGAGCGGGTTCTTCCCAACCTTCGGTTGCTCTTACCTTTTCAAAATGATATACAGCTTTTCCATCCACAATCAAATAACAACCGTTGTATGCCTCGTTACTCCATTTTTCCCACAAAGCGGTTGCCAAGCGAACAAGCAGTTTTTCCTCTGCGGGAAATTCTGCAAGAGCTTGTCGCGCAAGATCAATGCGGGAGTTCACATTCTCCCACCCGCGATGCATTTCATCAAGTTTTTCGCAATATTGATTGATCTTGCTTTCAGTCTCGCTTCTGTCGTGTTCAAAAAGCGCATCGACTGTAACATTGAAAAAGTTTGCAATCGGAACAACATACTCGATATCGGGATATCCGATTTCGTTTTCCCATTTTGAAATTGCTTGACTTGTAACACCAAGTGCCTCGGCAAGACGATCTTGTGTTACACCATCACGATTTCGCAAGAGTTTGATTTGTTTTCCTATTTTTACGTTCATATAAAAACCTCACATTTTGTTTCACCGGTGTAATCTTATTATATAACAAAAGCAAGGCCGCGTCAATTACCAATTTGTTGTTGTAATATCATCGAAGCGTTGAGTCCCCTCGGGGGCAAGGGGGAAAGAAAGACTGCACGGTCTTTCAGGGGGGGCGGGGCGTTGGGGATAGGGAAAAGACAACTAAATATTAAACAGGACTCGAACCATGCGACAAACTTCGAGCCTTGCGGCTCTCGTCGGCAGAATTTCTTTTGAAATTCTGCCCCCTGTCCGCGCCTTTGGCGCGCAGGGTGGAGCGTTCGGGTGCAGGAGGGGG
>JAZNZC010000073.1:0-3970 GCA_045594745.1 Eubacteriales bacterium | reverse complement strand
GGCAGAACAAAGAGAATATCTAAGTGGTTATGCTGTGTTTCCTTGTCAATCGTTAGTATCAAGCCGCCCACCTTCTCACCGTCAAGCATAATGCGGTAGGTTTCGCTTTTGGGATTGTCGATGGATTTTTCAATGGTTGTGCGTGATATGATTTCGCCATCATCGAGGGTGTGGTCGTCACGTCCACCAAACTCCATCATCGCGCCGTACTTGAACGCCCATTGATTGTCAAGGATAAATTGCTCACGGTCGTCTGCCTCAAGGGGAACAAGGGTAACCTCTGTGTGTTTCATGAATACCTCCAAAAAAATAAAGCCCCGGCTATTGCTTTGCAATAACCCGAGCTCACTCGGACACCTAATCCGGCAATTTGAACGCTACGGCGTTCTGCCTCCGGTGACCTATTCTGTTACAAGGAGATTATACCACTTTTGCAAAGCAGTGTCAAGGGCTGACGGAAACTTGCCCCCACCGCCCGATTGCAATACGCGCGGAAATGTGTTATAATGTTCTCAACGATAAATAAGAATTTGCAGGATTATTTGATACATCCGAATTAAGTAATGGGGTACTTAAAAATGAATATAAAGGAACAGTTTAATATTGTAGCGCAAGAGTACGATAATAATCGAAAAAAGTTCATACCTTGCTTCAATGATTATTACGAAAACACAACAAAGTTTATTATTTCCAACATTGAAAAACCTAAAAGAGTTTTAGATTTAGGAGCGGGAACAGGACTGTTATCTTATTTTTGGTATCAGGAATGCCCCTCAGCAGAATATGTATTGGTGGATATAGCGGATGAAATGCTGAACATCGCCCGCAAGAGATTTGATGGTATAAGTAGCATATCATATCAAGTGTTGGATTACTCAAAAGCGTTGCCGAGCGGAGGTTTTGACGTAATTGCATCAGCTTTGTCAATTCATCACTTGGAGAACGAGGATAAGCAAAAGCTTTTTTCGCAAATATATGATAAACTGTCAAATGGCGCGTTATTTGTAAACTATGATCAATTTTGCGGTGGGCAATCCGAGATGGACGAGTGGTTTAATTCATATTGGGAAAGGCAATTGGAAACAAGCGGATTGAGCGAACACGATATAGAGTTGTGGAGAGAGCGGCAAAAACTGGACAGGGAATGCTCTGTAGAAGAAGAAATCGAAATGCTTCGCAAGAGTGGATTTAAGACAGTTGAATGCGTGTATTCTTATCAAAAATTCTCGGTAATCGTAGCTATAAAGTAAAGTCAAATTCCAATTTATAGAGCAACATGATGAAAACATTTTACACAAGTGAAAGAGAACTTTGGCGCGAGTGGCTCGCCGAGAACTTTGAAACGGAAAGCGAGATCTGGTTCGTTTTCCCGATGAAGGAATCGGGGGATAAAGCGCTTTCCTACAACGATGCGGTGGAGGAAGCACTTTGCTTTGGCTGGATCGACAGCACCATCAAGCATATCGATCCCACGCACCGCGCGCAACGGTTTACACCGAGAAAAAAGGGCAGCCCCTATTCACGCCCTAATATCGAACGGCTGATCTGGCTTGACGGGCAGGGAATGCTCCACCCAAGCGTGAGAGAGTGTGTGCTCCCCTTGCTCCGCACACCGTACGTTTTCCCGACGGATATTGTGGATGCCATCAAAGCAGATGCCGCCGCGTGGGAGAACTACGAGAAATTGTCCGAGCCGTACAAGCGCATTCGTATCGCTTACATCGATGCGGCAAGAAAACGCCCTGATGAGTTCAAAAAACGACTTGACAGCTTTATCAAAAAGACGCGCGAAGGGAAATTGATCATCGGCTACGGTGGGATAGATAAGTATTATAAATAAGAATTTGACGAGGTTTATAATGAAAGATGAGTGTTTGATTTGCGGTGCGCCGCTGAAATATTTAGAAGATGATGAGCTGATGGAATGCGCCATCTGCCACAAAAAAGAAAATAGCAAAACAGCTTGCGTAAACGGTCATTACGTATGTAACGAATGCCACACGCAAGGAATGGACAGTATTATTGGTGTATGCCTTGCGGAAAGCTCGAAGAATCCTATCGAGATCATTCAAAAGCTGATGGCTCTGCCGTTCTGCCATATGCACGGCCCCGAACATCACGTGATGGTAGGTTCGGCATTGCTTACTGCATATAAGAACGCAGGCGGTGATATTGATCTTGTAAAAGCACTCTCCGAGATGCAGGTGCGTGGAAGAAAAGTTCCCGGCGGTGCTTGCGGATTTTGGGGAGCTTGCGGTGCAGGCGTGAGTGCCGGAATGTTCGTGTCTATTGTGACAGGCTCGACACCTCTTGCAAACGAAGCGTGGGGATTATCAAATAAGATGACATCTTCCGCACTTGGTGCAGTTGGTGAAGTCGGCGGCCCCCGTTGCTGTAAGCGCGATTCCTACATATCCATCATCAAAGCCGTGGAGTTTTCAAAGGAATACCTTGGCGTTGAAATGGAGCTTGATAAAATTAAGTGTGTACATTCGGCACAAAACAATCAATGCATTGAAAAAAGATGTCCCTTCTACGCTTAACTAACAAATTCCAATTTATCAGGCAGATAGCAACAGACAGTTGCTTGCCAATGCCGACAGCCAATGCTATAATATAATCACAACGAACAAAGGCGGTGATTTTATGGAAACAAAGGATATCATTCGTGAGCTCCGAGTGAAAAAAGGACTTTCGCAAGAGGAGTTAGCGGAGAGGGTATTCGTCACAAGGCAGGCGGTCTCCCGTTGGGAAAACGGCGAAACCATCCCCAACACCGAAACGCTCAAGCTCCTTTCCAAGGAGTTTGAGGTTTCTATCAATACGCTGCTCGGATCGCCCCAAAGATTGATCTGTCAATGCTGCGGCATGCCCCTTGAGGATAGCAGCACCAGCCGCGAAAAGGACGGATTTTTCAACGAGGAATATTGCAAGTGGTGCTACGCCGACGGGGAATATATGTACCACGATATGGACGATCTGATCGAGGTCTGCGCCGCCCACATGGCAAGCGAGCAGTTCACCGCCGAGCAGGCGCGCGCTTACATGCGGGAGCTGCTGCCGCAGCTGAATTACTGGAAACGGTATGAGAATTTGGCGGACGGGGGAGAATTTGAGGCGTTCAAGCAGAAGCTGATCGGGGAATTTAACGAGTTGCATATCGAGGGGATGCCAAGAGTGGAAAAGCTCAACGCTCTGGTGGGCGCATACATCAATATGGAATACACGCTCCCGAACGGACAGCGGGTGAAGCTGCTGGACGATAACGCCACCTACCTTGGCAATCAGCTGGAAAGCGAATTCGGTGGCAGATGCTTCGGCATTGCCGCAAATATGGATTTTCTTCTCGTCTGTACCTATGAGGAAAACGGCGAAAACCCCGAGCTTGTGGTCTATAAGAAACGATAAAACAAAGGGCTGACGGCAAAGCGTCAGCCCTTTTCGCTTTACCAAACCGATTGCAATACGCACGGAAATGTGTTATAATATCCTTAGCATCAAACAAGAATTTGGCGGATATCGTTTATTGAAAACTATCGAAGAAAAAAGGAGTGCCTATGAAAATCATCATTATCGGTGGGGTTGCGGGTGGAGCAACTGCTGCGGCAAGGATCAGAAGATTGGACGAGCAGGCAGAGATCGTCATTTTCGAGCGGTCGGGCTATATTTCCTATGCAAATTGCGGCTTGCCGTATTATATCGGCGGCGTGATTGAGGATAAGGAGGATCTGACGTTGCAAACGCCCGAGGGCTTTTATCGGAGGTTCAGGATCAAAGCCCGGGTGAATCACGGGGTCACCGATATCGACGCGAAAAGCAAAACCGTTTCCGTAATCGACCTAAAAACATTACCTTTCTCGATGACAAGCCTGCCGATACATTTCCGTTATCAGCCGAAGAGATTGATATAAACCGATATTTCTCTGTCTTTGAAACTGATAACTATTCAATATTTATAGGCGAGGTGAGC
>JAZNZC010000072.1:0-7773 GCA_045594745.1 Eubacteriales bacterium | reverse complement strand
ATTAACAAAATCAAATCGTTACTCCACAGATAGACAGTCGGTGTGAGCCCTTCGCTCGCTTTGGCTGCCGTAGTGAGACCTACCAAGACCCTGCTCGTTAAGAGAGTTGATTTGCGGTGGCGTGGGACGTCGAGGGCGCCGTCCCCTACCGCTTGTCGTTTGTTTTGTTTGTTGCTTTTTGATATCTATGGATTTTGAATTTGCTAAAATCAAGAAAAACAAAAGCTTAAAAGTCCGGTAGGGGATGGCGCCCTCGACATCCCGCCTCAAGGGATTTATATGAAATAAACATTTAACCGGTAGGGGAGCGGCTTGCTGCTCCCGAAAACGAACGAATGAATATAAAACGACCAATCAGCCCGTCATCCTGAGCGAAGAAAACCGCAAGCGGTTTTCGTAGTCGAAGCTTTGTTGAGCGAATAGCGATACAAGACCGAGGAGCAAAGCGACGACGGGATCTCTAAACGAGTTTGGGTGGCTTTCTACAGAAAATGTAACATCCCATCAGCAAGCCACCGAGATTTCAAACGAGATCCCGCTTCGGCTAAAGCCTCGCAATTTCTTATCATCTATTTTTTGTGAAAGGAGGCCAACACCTTGCAAAAAGAGAAGAAACTGAAATTCTCCACAACGCAGACCATTCTGCTCAGCTTTTTGGGCGTTATCTTGCTTGGCAGTATTCTGCTGTCGCTACCGATAAGCTCGGCAACGGGGCAGAGTGTGTCTTATATTGACGCGCTCTTTACTGCCACCACCTCTGTGTGCGTTACGGGACTTGTCACGCTCCCCACGGTCTCTACGTGGAGTCTGTTCGGACAGATCGTTATTCTCGTTCTCATACAGATCGGCGGTCTTGGCTTTATCGCCATCGTTTCGGGGTTGATGATCCTTCTGACGCGCCGTATGGGTATTGGGCACAAGCTGCTCATTCAGGATGCCTTTAACCTGAACACAATGGAAGGGCTTGCAAAATTTATTCGCAACGTCCTTTTGGGAACGCTCTTCATCGAGGCTGTTGGAGCGGCGCTTTGTATGCTTGTTTTCGTGCCGCAATTTGGCGAGCGGGGCATTTGGATATCGGTATTCCATTCCGTTTCCGCTTTTTGCAACGCAGGCATTGATATTTTTGCCGAGAACAGCCTTTGCGATTATGCGACCAACCCTCTTATCAATGCGGTGACCTCGGCGCTCATTATTTTGGGCGGCATTGGTTACATCGTTTGGTGGGATGTGTTGCGCGTGATACGGAGCGGTGCTATCAAAAAGGGACACTTTTGGGCGCACCTGACGCTCCACAGCAAAATTGCCATCACCACATCTGCCATCCTGATTTTTGGTGGTGGACTTCTGATCTTGATCTGCGAATACAACAACCCTGCAACCATTGGTGAGATGTCATTTTTTGATAAGATACAGGTCTCCCTCTTCCAATCGGTCACTACCAGAACCGCAGGCTTTGCAAGCGTACCGCAGGAAAACCTGCGCGATACCACTTCGATCATTTCAATGGTTATGATGCTTGTGGGAGGTTCTCCCGTGGGAACTGCGGGAGGACTCAAAACGGTCACCGTTGCCGTTCTCATCTGTTCGGCATTTGCCACCATTCGCAACAAGAGGGAGGCGACACTCTTTGGCAGACGTGTCTCTTCCGATTCCATTCGCCGCGCGGTCGCGGTAGTGGTTACGTTCGGTTGCATAGCTCTTGTCAGCACCACTCTGTTGGCGGCTGCAACGGGAGCCAATCTTTTGGATGTTGTTTACGAGTCGGTCAGCGCCATTGCAACCGTTGGACTTTCCCGTAACTTTACGGGCAGTCTCAATGTCTTGGGCAAGCTGATCGTGATCATTACGATGTACCTTGGCCGCGTCGGTCCGATCTCTTTGGCGGTTGCTCTCGGCAGCCAAAACGAGAGCCAGAACGTGATCTCCGAGCCCGTCGAGGACATCAGCATCGGATAACAGAAAGGAAAGCAGCGTGAAAGTTTCGTGATGAAAAAGCCAAGATGCACCTCTTTCACGCGCAAAATTCCCTAAAAATGGGAGCCAACCCATTTTTGTCGCAAGCGACACGGGAATTTCATCATTATTTTGTACTGCCGCATAGCGGCGGAATGGAGATTATTATGAGAAAAAAGAAAACATACGCAGTATTCGGCCTTGGCCGTTACGGTCAGGCGGTTGCCGCCGAGCTTGTGGAGGGCGGCATGGAGGTGCTTGCCGTTGACGTTGATCAGAGGATCGTCAACGATCTTGCCGCAACGCTTCCTATCTGCAAGTGCGCCGACGTCACCGACCCCGAGGTCATTGCGCGTCTCGGCGTTGCCGATATCGATGTTGTCATTATTTGTATGTCAAGCAATCTTGAGGCAAGCGTTATGACTGTCACGCTTTGCAAAGAGGCGGGCGTGAAGAATGTTATTGCCAAGTGTGCCAACGAGATGCATCAAAAGATTCTTTTGCGCGTAGGCGCAGATGAGGTCGTGTTGCCCGAGCACGAGTCGGGTGTGCGCCTTGCCAAAAACCTGCTTTCGTCGGGATTTATCGATATGATATCGCTCTCCAAGGATACCTCTATCGTTGAGATCGAGGTCAAGCCCGAATGGGTAGGGAAGAACCTGATCGAATTGAACCTGCGCAAAAAGCACGGATTTAACATCATTGCTGTTCGTGACGGCAAAAAGCTGACGGTAGATATCGACCCTGAGGAGCCCTTAGCGGAGCACGTCACGCTGATCGTGCTTGCCAACACAACAAAGCTGGCAAAGTTTAAGTAAAAAAGAAAACGTGGGGGAGCTCCTTGCCAAAGGTTCTCCCCACGATTCTTTAATGGATAAAACTCAAAGAAAACTGTTGCAATTTTCCAAAAGATGTGTTATAATATAATTAGGATTTATCCAAACAATCCCCGAAAGGAGAAAAAATGATGAAAAAAAGACTTATGATAGCCCTTTGCTGTCTGGTATTGCTTGTGCAGCTTCTTCCCGTCGTGCCCCTGGCAGAAACAACAGGTGCAGAAACGGTAGACAAGGGAACGGTCTCTCAAGACCTCTATTACTGCCGCGCACAACTTGGCGACCTGCCCAACGGCGAAGCACTTCTTCACGCTTACGATAACATTGTTGCGGGAATTGATGCTTATGCCGAGGTAATTGAGATCAGCAACGACAAGTATAAGCTTACCCTTGATGAATTCAAGCTCGCGCTCGAAGCGGTTCGCCGCGACCACACCGAGCAATTTTGGGTTGACAGATTCTATACATACAAAACAGATGCCGAGGGTTATGTTATAGAAATGAATCCCCAGTATCTTTGGGAGAAGCAAGATCTTCCGAATGCAAAGGTTGCATTCGAGCAAGCCATTGATAGCTTCCTTGCTGTACTCACTCCTGATATGAGTGAGTATGAAATGGAAAAGGCTCTGCACGATAGACTTGCTACCAAGGTGACGTATGTCTCCACCAACAACGCGCACAACGCTTACGGCGCGCTTGTTGAGGGCAAAGCTGTTTGCGAAGGTTACGCCGAGGCTCTGCAATGCCTGTTGCAACGCGTAGGAATTCAATCCATTCAGGTCTACGGTCAAAGCATCAACCCCTCCACAGGAACAGGAGAGAACCACGCATGGAATATAGTTCGCATTGATGGCAAGTACTACCTGACCGACTTGACGTGGAACGACCAAGACACAATGTTGTTGTACGCATACTTCAACCAAACCCATGCTGTTTTCAACGAAGATCATCAGCAATGGAGAGTGGGTAACGAAGTGCAACCGGACGGCAGCATAACACCGCTGCAATGCAAAGTTTTTGATCTGCCCGTATGTACCGCCACCGAAGCAAACTATTTTATCAAGACAGACCCCGGTTTGATTATTGACAATTATACAGTTGAATCGATTGCTCAAATTCTCAAAGAAAATGATCTGTCTGTTAGAATATTTGTAAAATCCGATGTAAATGCGTTTATGGATTGGTTCTTCAAAGAAGAAGGAGAAGATCCGGTAACGATACTTGCGATTGCAGAGGAGTTGGGAATTACCGGCAGTTTTATTCCCAATGCTATTCAAATGGGGCGCGAGGTATACATCTATTTTGATACTTGTCTTCATGAGCAACTAACTCTTGTTGCTGCAAAATCGCCCACCTGTGATAAGGAAGGGAATAGTGAATATTATATCTGCCAAGGCAAGGATTGTGGCAAATGGTTCCTTGACGCAAATGCGGATACAGAAATCGTCAACCGCGATAGCGTCAAGCTTCTCCCCGCAGGACACGATTTTACTGTCAAGACCGAGAGCGAGGCTACTCTCAGCAAGAAGGCAGAAAAGTGCACCGAGCACGATACCTATTTCCTTACTTGTTCTGTCTGTGACAAGGTAAGTGACACTTACACCTTTGAAACCGATGTTATCGGCGAGCACGTTTATTCCGAAACTTGGGAGAAAGATGACGTTACCAATCATAAGCGCGTCTGTGCCAACGGTTGCGGTATCGACATCACCGAAGCACACGACAAAAACGGCGAGGACTCTGCTTGCAGTGTTTGCGGATACAAGTTCTCGATCAAAGATGTCATCTCCGATACCATCCCCGATATCGATGCAGGGGAAGTGGCAGATGATGTTATCAGCACAATCCTTTCCAACCCCCTCATCCTTTTGGGTGGCGGCGGCAGCGTTGCACTTGTCGTAATTATTGTGATCATCAAAAAGATCAGAGAAGGATAATTTCACTTTTGTTACATATTTTATAATGTTTTATTTGGGCCCACCGTGTGACTTTTGTCGCGCGGTGGGCTTTTTATGCTTATGGGTAAAACGATACCCAAAATAAAATGTCACAGGATGGATACCTATTCTATTCCGAAATCGGTATGAAAGAAGCCGCTTTTTGTCGATTTGACGAAATTTCGTTTTTGCAGAAAAAATAAAAATATAAAAAAATGAAATTTTTTACAAAAAACCCTTGACAAATGACAAAAAAGGTGATAAAATAGTAAACTGCATTATAATCGCTCGTATTGCGGGAACTTTGGTGAATGAGGCAAAATGCGCTATCGTCAAATTGCACAAACACCCGATGTCAAAAAGGCTCTGCAACCGACTGTGATTTTTTCCAAGCGTTATCAAGATTGAATGGAGTGATTGAACGAATGATCAAAGTAAAAGATCAAAAACTTGGTCAGAACACAAGAAAAAGCTTCTCCACATCTCGGTTTGATTATCCTCTGCCGAATCTGGTAGAAATTCAAACCAAGTCCTACGAATGGTTCAAAAAGGAAGGCCTGATGGAGGTTTTGAGAGACGCATCTCCCATTACCGACACCTACGGCAATCTCGTTATTGAGTTTATTTCCTACACCTTGGACGAGGAGCACCCCAAGTACCCCGTTGAGGAGTGCAAGGAGAGAGACGTCAACTATGCAGCTCCCCTCAAGGTAAACGTTCGCTTGACCAACAAGCAAACGGGTGAGGTAAAGCAGGCAGACATCTTTATGGGTGACTTCCCGCTCATGACCGAAACCGGTACCTTCGTTATCAACGGTGCAGAGCGTGTAATCGTTTCGCAGATTATCCGTTCTCCCGGTATGTACTACGCTTCCGAAATTGATAAAGCAGGTAAAAAGACCTATGCTTCCACCGTTATTCCTTACCGTGGTGCATGGCTCGAATATGAGATCGATGCTGGGGGCGTTGCATACGTCCGTATCGATAAAAACCGCAAGCTCCCCTTAACGATGTTCATTCGCGCGTTGGGCTTTGCTAACCGCGAGGACGTTTATGCGCTCTTTGGCGACGAAAAGCATTTGATGACCACCTTTGAGAAGGACGAAAGCGAAGAGCTTGCTCTGCAAAACCATTCTACTGCCGAGGTTGAGGCACTCAAGGAGATCTACAAAAAGCTCCGTCCCGGCGGGCCCCCCACAGAGGAGGCCGCACGCACCCTGCTCAACAACTACTTCTTTGACCCCAGACGCTATGACATCGCGTATGTAGGTCGTTATAAATTTGATGAAAAGATGGCAATTCGCCACCGCATCGCAAACCATCGCTTGGCCGAGAGCGTTGTCAGCCCCTTCACGGGCGAGGTCGTTCTCGAGGCAGGCGCTGTCATCACCCCCGAATTGGCACTCACCATCGAGCGTGCAGGCGTCAACACCGTCGTTCTGACGCTGGATAACGGCGACACCGTAAAGGTCGTTGGCAACAACACCATTGATCCTTTGTATGTTTTGGGTGAGGATCTCAAGGATTGCGGCGTGCGCGAAAAGGTATATATTCCCGCGCTTCTTGAAATTATGGAAGCTTGCGAGGGTGACATCGACGCTATCAAGGCCGAAGTCAAAAACCGCTTGGCTGACCTTTGTCCCAAATGCCTTACCGTTGACGACGTTCTGGCATCCATCAGCTACCTGTTGAACCTGACGCACGACATTGGCAACGTTGACGACATCGACCATCTTGGCAACCGCCGCATCCGCTCTGTCGGTGAGCAGCTGCAAAATCAGCTCCGCATCGGCTTTGCGCGTATGGATAAAATTATTAAGGAAAGAATGGCAACGCAGGACAACGAGAAGCTGACCGTACAAGCTCTCATCAACATCCGTCCCGTTACCACCGCCATCCGCGAGTTCTTCGGCTCCAGCCAGCTCTCGCAGTTCATGGACCAGAACAACCCTCTGGCAGAGCTCAGCCACAAGCGCCGTCTGTCGGCACTCGGCCCCGGTGGTCTTTCCCGTGACCGCGCATCCTTTGACGTGCGTGACGTTCACTACACCCAGTACGGCCGTATCTGTCCCATCGAGTCTCCCGAAGGCCCGAACATCGGTTTGATTTCTTATCTCGCTACCTACGCTCGCATTTCCGACTACGGCTTTATCGAAGCACCCTACCGCAAGGTTCTGCATATCGATAACGGCGACGGAACCTTTAGCCACAAGGTTACCGACGAGGTAGAATATATGACCGCCGACACCGAGGATCGCTTTATCGTTGCGCAGGCAAACGAGCCCTTGGATGAAAACGATTGCTTCATCAACTCCAAGGTCATCGGCCGTGAGCGCACCGAGATCGTTGAGGTCGACGCTATGAAGGTCGATTATATGGACGTAGCACCTAAAATGCTCGTTTCCGTTGCATCGGCAATGATCCCCTTCCTTGAAAACGACGACAACACCCGTGCACTTATGGGTTCCAACATGCAGAAGCAGGCAGTTCCGCTGCTCGTCAACGATTCTCCTATCGTTGGTACGGGTATGGAGCACAAGGCTGCTCTGGATTCCGGCGTTACCGTTATCGCCGAGAGAGCCGGCTATGTAGAAAGCGTACAGGCTGACCGCATCGTAGTGGCTTGCGAGAACGGCATCAAGGATGTTTACACTTTGCTCAAATTCAAGAGAACCAACCAGGGCACCTGCTTCAATCAACGTCCCATCGTCTCCAAGGGCGACTACGTTGAGGCCAGGCAGGTAATTGCCGACGGTCCCGCTACCCACAACGGAGAGATCTCCTTGGGTAAGAACGCGCTCATCGGCTTTATGACCTGGGAAGGCTATAACTACGAGGACGCAGTTCTTCTGAATGAAAGACTCGTTCGCGACGACGTTTATACGTCGGTACACATTGAGGAATACACCCACGAGGCAAGAGACACCAAGCTCGGACCGGAAGAAATCACCAGAGAAATTCCGAACTGCGGCGAGGATGCACTCAAGGATCTCGATGAAAGAGGTATCATTCGTAACGGTACGGAAGTACACGCGGGCGATATC